>NZ_PJDK01000002.1:23177-183710 GCF_002837615.1 Klebsiella sp. X1-16S-Nf21 | reverse complement strand
TGTCATATTCAACGTGAGAGGTGTTGATGGTGATACCACGAGCTTTTTCTTCCGGTGCGTTATCGATCTGGTCGAATGCACGAGCAGAACCACCGTAGGTTTTAGCCAGAACGGTAGTGATGGCAGCAGTCAGGGTAGTTTTACCATGGTCAACGTGGCCGATAGTACCAACGTTGACGTGCGGTTTTGTACGTTCAAATTTTTCTTTAGACACGGCTATATTCCTTACTATAGTGCTCTCCCCTTCGGAGAGAGCACGGGACTTAGGTTTTAATCCTGTGGATTATTTACCACGGGCTTCAATAACGGCCTGAGCAACGTTGTTCGGCGCATCATCATACTTCAGGAATTCCATGGTGTATGATGCACGACCTTTGGTCAGAGAACGCAGCTGAGTTGCATAACCGAACATTTCGGACAGCGGTACTTCAGCGTGGATCTTAACGCCGGTTACTTCGGATTCCTGACCGCGCAGCATACCGCGACGACGGCTCAAGTCACCGATAACATCACCAGTGTTCTCTTCCGGAGTTTCTACTTCAACCTTCATGATCGGCTCAAGCAGAACTGGTTTTGCTTTCTTAAAGCCTTCTTTAAAGGCAATAGACGCAGCCAGTTTAAACGCCAGCTCAGAGGAGTCAACGTCGTGGTAAGAACCGAAGTGCAGACGGATACCCATATCAACTACCGGGTAACCTGCCAGCGGACCAGCTTTCAGCTGTTCCTGGATGCCTTTATCAACGGCCGGGATGTATTCGCCAGGAATTACACCACCTTTGATGTCGTTGATGAACTCGTAACCTTTCGGGTTAGAGCCCGGCTCCAGCGGGTACATGTCGATCACAACGTGACCGTACTGACCACGACCACCAGACTGCTTGGCGTGTTTACCTTCGATATCGGTAACTTTCGCGCGAATCGCTTCACGGTAAGCAACCTGAGGTTTACCGACGTTCGCTTCAACGTTGAATTCACGCTTCATACGGTCAACGATGATGTCGAGGTGCAGCTCACCCATACCGGCGATGATGGTCTGGTTAGACTCTTCGTCAGTCCATACGCGGAATGACGGGTCTTCTTTAGCCAGACGACCCAGAGCCAGACCCATTTTTTCCTGGTCAGCTTTGGTTTTCGGCTCAACGGCGATGGAGATTACCGGCTCAGGGAATTCCATACGCTCCAGAATGATCGGCGCATCCGGGTCACACAGGGTGTCACCAGTGGTTACGTCTTTCAGACCGATAGCAGCAGCGATGTCGCCCGCGCGAACTTCTTTGATCTCTTCACGTTTGTTAGCGTGCATCTGTACGATACGACCGAAACGCTCACGTGCAGCTTTCACGGAGTTCAGTACGGTATCACCAGAGTTAACCACACCGGAGTACACACGGAAGAAGGTCAGGTTACCAACAAACGGGTCGGTAGCGATTTTGAACGCCAGTGCAGAGAACGGCTCTTCGTCGCTTGCGTGACGCTCAGCCGGGGTATCTTTACCGTCGTCCAGAATACCGTTGATTGCCGGAACATCAACCGGGGATGGCAGGTAATCAATTACCGCATCCAGCATCGCCTGAACACCTTTGTTCTTGAACGCAGAACCGCAGGTTACCAGGATGATTTCGTTGTTCAGAACACGCTGACGCAGAGCTTTTTTGATCTCTTCTTCAGTCAGTTCTTCACCACCCAGGTATTTCTCCATCAGCTCTTCGGAAGCTTCCGCAGCGGACTCGATCAGGTTCTGGTGCCATTCGTCAGCCAGGTCCTGCATGTCAGCCGGGATATCTTCGTATTCGAAGGTAACGCCCTGGTCTGCATCGTTCCAGTTGATGGCTTTCATTTTCACCAGGTCAACAACACCGGTGAAACCTTCTTCAGCACCAATCGCCAGCTGCAGCGGAACCGGGTTCGCGCCCAGACGGGTTTTGATCTGACCAACAACTTTCAGGAAGTTCGCACCCATGCGGTCCATTTTGTTAACGAACGCAATGCGCGGAACTTTATATTTGTTTGCCTGACGCCATACGGTTTCAGACTGTGGCTGAACACCACCAACTGCGCAGTAAACCATTACCGCACCATCAAGAACACGCATGGAACGTTCTACTTCGATAGTGAAGTCAACGTGCCCCGGGGTGTCGATGATGTTTACACGGTGCGGTTCATACTGCTTAGCCATACCAGACCAGAATGCAGTAGTCGCAGCGGAAGTGATGGTGATACCACGTTCCTGCTCCTGCTCCATCCAGTCCATGGTAGCGGCGCCGTCATGAACTTCACCGATTTTGTGGTTTACACCGGTGTAGAACAGAATACGTTCGGTAGTAGTGGTTTTACCGGCGTCGATGTGCGCACTGATACCGATGTTACGGTAGCGTGCGATGGGTGTTGTACGAGCCATTTGATTCCTCGTTTATTTCTTTAGGCGTTCAGTTAAGTTATCCAGAGCGGGCGACTCATCTGAAGCGCCCGCCTGGTGACTATGACTCCGAAGGGATTACCAACGGTAGTGTGCGAACGCCTTGTTGGCTTCGGCCATACGGTGAACGTCTTCACGTTTCTTAACTGCAGTACCTTTGTTGTCTGCAGCATCAGTGAGTTCGTTCGCCAGGCGCAGAGCCATGGATTTATCACCGCGTTTACGAGCAGCTTCAACGATCCAACGCATTGCCAGAGCATTACGACGAACCGGACGAACTTCAACTGGAACCTGATAAGTAGAACCACCAACGCGGCGAGACTTAACTTCTACAGTCGGGCGCACGTTGTCGAGAGCGACTTCGAAAGCTTCCAGTTCATTTTTACCAGAGCGCTGAGCCAGGGTCTCCAGCGCGCTGTATACGATTGCTTCTGCAGTAGATTTTTTACCATCTACCATCAGGATATTGACAAATTTAGCCAGCAGTTCTGATCCGAACTTCGGATCCGGCAGAATTTTACGCTGACCAATGACGCGACGACGTGGCATGGAAATACTCCGTTGTTAATTCAGGATTGTCCAAAACTCTAAGAGTTTAGTATGACATTAAGGTAAATCAGTTTGGCCTTACTTAACGGAGAACCATTAAGCCTTAGGACGCTTCACGCCGTACTTGGAGCGAGCCTGCTTACGGTCTTTAACGCCGGAGCAGTCAAGCGCACCACGAACGGTGTGGTAACGAACACCCGGAAGGTCTTTAACACGACCGCCACGGATCAGGATCACGGAGTGCTCCTGCAGGTTGTGACCTTCACCACCGATGTAGGAGGTGACTTCGAAACCGTTAGTCAGACGCACACGGCAAACTTTACGCAGTGCGGAGTTCGGTTTCTTAGGAGTGGTGGTATATACGCGAGTACATACGCCACGTTTCTGCGGGCAGGCTTCCAGCGCAGGCACGTTGCTCTTTGCAACTTTGCGTGCGCGTGGTTTGCGTACCAGCTGGTTAATTGTTGCCATTAAATAGCTCCTGGTTTTAGCTTTTGCTTCGTAAACACGTAATAAATCGCCTCATATAATATGAGGACGCAGAATTTTAGGGCGGTGCCGAAAAGGTGTCAAGAAATATACAACGATCCCGCCATCACCAGGCCAGCTGACCGGCATGTTTTACCGTGAGTCTGACGAAATCAGTATAGCTAACCCTACCGACACTGTCCGCAATTTGACCAGCCAGCCCGCGGGCGTCAACGTCGTCTTGCAGCACATAGAGGGTTATGGGGGCGGATTGCAGGATCTCAAGGAAGCGACCGCCGGCGATGGCCGCCGTGACGCCATCAGACAGCAATAACAGATCGTCGCCGTGATCCATCACGCGAAGCATTGCTGCGATATCGGCATGCCAGGGAGAAACACTGAGCGTATGGAGCATGGGGACCTCAGAAACGCAAAATCACATCAAATTCATGCAGACGGGCGCGCAGGGCATCCGGCGCCAGGCATTCGACATCCACCGCCCACGGAGTAGCGGGGTCCAGACCGCGCTCCCGCGCGGAGTCGGCACACAGCCAGCACTGATCGATATCATACAGTGACAGCAGTTTAAAGGTGGCTATGTAGTCGCGAGCCAGCACTGCACCCGGCCGTTGATCGGGCAGCAGTTGAAAAACGCCGTCGCCTACAAAGAACACGCCAATCTCGTCGGTGAGCGCGGAGGTTGCTAATAAGGCATCGAGCCCTTCCCTGCCGGCGGCGCTGCCGTGCGGCGCGGAGGAAAAAATAAAAGCCACACGTTTCATCAGAACTGCACCATCCGATCGCAAGTGAGCGCGGCTTCCGCCAGCGCGCCGAGCCCGCTCAGCGTGAAACCCGGCTGCAAATTGTGGCTGGCCAGCGCGAGCTGTTGCGCTTCACGTTCGTCCGTTACGCCTCGACGTAAGGCTGCCGCCACGCAGATGTGCAATGCCACACCTTGTTCATCGTGCAGTGACTGCCATGCGCGCACCAGATCGAACTCATCGCTGGCGGGCGCCGTCAGCTGATTAGCGTTGAGTACGCCTTCGCGATAGAAAAAAACACATGCCAGTTCATGACCTTCCTGCAATACGGCCTGGGCAAACTGCCAGGCGCTGCTCGCCTGCTGGGTCCCATAGGCAGGGCCAGTCACCGTGAGGGCAAAACGCATTACTTATCCAGCCCCTGGAAATCGCCGCTCTTGAACTGGCGGATATAGAGGTAGACGGTATGCTTGGAGATATTCAGACGATCGGCCACCTGGTTAATGGCGTCTTTGATATCGAAGATCCCTTTTTCGTAGAGATTCAGCACGATTTGGCGGTTTTTCGCATTATTAGACACGCTGCGATCGGCGTTCACCTCTTCAATGGTGAATTCCAGCGTCTGCGCGACCAGATCGTCAACCGAGGAAGCAAAGTTCACCGGTGAGTTGACCTCCGGCGTTTCTGGCGGAATAAAGGTGCTCATGATCTGGGAAAAAGGCACATCCAGATTCATGTTGATGCACAGCAGACCGATCACCCGATGATCGCGATTGCGAATGGCTATCGTCACCGACTTCATCAGTACGCCGCTTTTGGCACGGGTGAAGTAGCATTTGGAAACGCTGCTATCGGCGCCCGTCATATCGTGCAGCATGCGCAGCGCAAGATCGGTAATCGGTGAACCGATTTGGCGGCCGGTATGTTCACCATTGGCGATACGGATGGCAGAGCATTTAAGATCCTGCAAAGAATGCAGCACGATTTCACAGTGCGAACCGATGAGCATCGCCAACCCGTCCACCACCGCTTCATAAGATTTAAGAATATCGAAATCGGTCTGGTCAAAGGGACGTTGATCCAGCAGGTCAAGCTCGCTGGTTTCGTTGGTTAAAAGCGACCTGGACATGAAAAAAAGCACTCCTTTTCAGGAGCCTGTCGTTATTGTCAGGGCAGGCTCATCATCATTATTAAGCTATCTAAAGTAATACAGCGCCTGAGGATCTTTCCAGTTTTAATTATATCTGCGCTCAATAAAAAAGCCGCCGCCTCTGACGAGACGGCGGCCTGAACCCGATTACTTCTTAGCGTCAGCGTTCGCGTCTGCGGCTTTCGCGTCGCCAGCGGCTTCCGGCTGTGCATCCGCCTTCGGCGCCGGTTTGATATCCAGCAGTTCTACGTCAAAGACCAGCGTAGAGTTGGCCGGGATCCCCGGAACGCCGGTTTTGCCGTAAGCCAGATCCGGTGGAATGACCAGCTTGATTTTACCGCCTTTCTTGATGTTCTTCAGGCCTTCCGTCCAGCCCGGGATCACGCCGTCCAGGCGGAAAGAGAGCGGCTCACCGCGGGTATAAGAGTTATCAAACTCTTTACCGTCGATCAGGGTGCCTTTGTAGTTAACCACCACGGTGTCGCTGTCTTTCGGCGCATCACCAGTGCCTTCTTTCTCGACTTTATACAGCAGGCCAGTTTTCGAGGTTTTCACGCCCTTCTCTTTAGCAAAGCTATCGCGGAAGGTTTTGCCTTTGGCTTCGTTCTCAGTCGCGTCTTTTTCCATTTTCTGCTGAGCCGCGGTCTTCACGCGCGTTTCAAAGGCCTGCAGAGTCTGTTCGATCTCCTGGTCGGACAGCTTGCTCTTATCGGCAAACGCGTCCTGTACGCCGGCGATCAACTGGGCTTTGTCCAGCTTAATGCCCAGCTTTTCTTGTTCTTTCAGGGAGTTTTCCATGTAACGCCCGAGAGACGCGCCCAGTGCATAGGCGGATTTCTGATCGTCATTTTTAAATGCCGATTTACTCTCAGCCGCTGGGGCTGCCTTCGCCGCCGTATCCGCAGCAAAGGTCAGCGGTGCATTCAGGGCGACGGCCATTGTGGTCGCCAGCAGCGTTACTTTAAACAGTGATTTCATCCATTTCTCCAGGGCCGGGGCCTCTCACCCCAGGGTTATCGTAAAAAGCAAAAAACGTACTATAGAACGTTGCCGTTAAAATCTACATACGGACGTTCCTGAATATCGCCTCTTTTAGGACTATTTTTGTATGAATAAGTTTCCTGTCAGACGCAGCGATGCTGCGCGAAAAGAGAAACTTAAGTAGAATCCGCTCGCAGGATCAGACTAAAGAGGTTACCCATGCACGATAGCACATTAGAAACGCGCCTTGCAGAGCTGGAAAGCCGGCTGGCGTTTCAGGAAATCACCATCGAAGACCTCAATAAAACCGTGACCGCCCACGAGATAGAGATGGCGAAGATGCGGGAGCATATGCGTCTGATGATCGAGAAACTGAAGGCGACCCAACCGTCCCATATCGCCTCTCAGGCAGAAGAGACGCCGCCTCCCCATTATTGAGACGTAAAAAAAGCGGGTTTCCCCGCTTTTTTTGGCTATCCGCGCGAACGCGACGCCATTAGTGGCAACCGCAACCGCCGTTACCGCAACCACCTTTGCCGTGTTCATGGTCGTGACCATGATCGTGGCCGTGGCCGCCGCAGCAACCGTCATGACCATGGTCATGATCGTGATCGTGGCCATGAGCGCCATGCACGTGACCATGCTCCAGCTCTTCAGCCGTTGCTTCACGAATAGCGACAACTTCCACATTGAACTTCAGGTTCTGGCCAGCCAGCATGTGGTTGCCATCAACCACAACGTGGTCGTCTTCAACTTCAGTGATTTCTACCGGTACTGGACCCTGATCGGTTTCCGCCAGGAAGCGCATACCAACCTGCAGTTCATCAACGCCCATAAAGACGTCTTTCGGTACACGCTGCACCAGGTTTTCGTCATACTGGCCGTAAGCGTCGTTAGCGCCGACAGCTACGTCAAATTTGTCGCCCACTTCGTGGCCATCCAGCGCGTTTTCCAGGCCGGAAATCAGGGAGCCGTGACCGTGCAGGTAATCCAGCGGCGCGCTTACCGGAGACTCATCAACCAACACACCGTCTTCTGTACGTACCTGATAGGCCAGGCTGACCACCAGGTCTTTTGCTACTTTCATGATATCTCCTGAGATGGGAAGAATAGTGGCGCAGATTGTAGCGGAATTCTGCAGCCGTGTACCCTCTAGCTTAAAAAAAGCCGACGGATAACGCTAGTCGGGATGAAAAATGCCAATCACCTGCTCCTCTTTGCGTACATGCTCGCGGGCCTCTTTATCCGCCTCACGCATTTGGTGACCACACTTAACGCATTCAACGACATCGACATTATTCTCACGCCACATCGCCAGCGAATCCTGCGCCTGGCACGCCGGACATTTCGCCCCGGCAATAAAACGTTTACGCACTGCCATATGATTTACCTTTATTCAAACTCGTCCCAGCCGTCCAGCTGCCGACTTTCTTTCTGCATTTCACGCTGAAAAATCTCTTCCAGTTCGCGTCGGGCTTCCCGCACGCGAGATACCTGTACCGTATCAGTATGCACTGGCATTAACTCGCGCAGCATTCGCATATCGAGCCGTCGGAAGTGCAGTTGCGCGCGCTGGGCCTGGTGAGGATGCATCCCCAGGGTGATGAGCGCTTTGCGCCCCAGTTCCAGTGCACTGGAGAAGGTTTCACGAGAAAACTGCGTCACACCGGCCTGCAGCAGCTCATGCGCCTCAACGCGACCGCGTGCGCGGGCCAGAATATGCAGATGTGGAAAGTGTTGTTGACACATTTCCACCAGCCGCATGGTGTCTTCCGGCTCATTACAGGTGATGACGATCGACTGCGCCTCTTCCGCTCCCGCCGAGCGCAGCAGCTCCAGCTGGGTGGCATCGCCAAAATAGACTTTGTAGCCATAGTTTCGCATCAGATTCACCGCGCTGATGTCCCGCTCCAGCACTGTAATACGCATCTTATTGGCCATCAGCAGGCGACCGATAACCTGACCAAAGCGACCAAACCCGACAATAATCACCTGCGGCTTGTCATCCTCCACCCACGGCGCCTCATCGGTATCATCTGCCGGATTCAGCCGTCGCGACAATAGCTTATCTATCCCCTTCATCAGCAGCGGCGTCGTCATCATCGATAACGTCACCGCCACCAGCAGCAGCGCCATCTGGTCATGCTGGAACAACCGCTGAGAGGCGGGCAGCGAAAAGAGGACAAACGCGAACTCACCGCCCTGGCTTAATACGCCCGCAAACTGCATCCGCTCTGAACTTCGCAGGCCATAGAGACGGGCCAGGAGATAGAGCACCAGCATTTTTACCGCCACCAGCACCGCCACACTCACCGCCACCCACAGCAGATGGGTATACAGCACGCCAAGGTTCAGCGCCATGCCGACGGAGATAAAGAACAGCCCAAGCAGCAGCCCCTTGAACGGATCGATAGCGATTTCCAGTTCGTGGCGATACTCGCTTTCCGCCAGCAGCACGCCGGCGATAAAGGTACCCAGCGCCATCGACAACCCCAGCGCCTCCATAAACAGCGCCGACCCAAGGACCAGCAGTAGCGTGGCGGCAGTAAATACTTCCCTGACCCCTGAGCTGGCGATGAAACGGAACACCGGCCGCAGCAGATAGCGTCCGCCAATCAGCATCCCGGCAAAGGCCAGGACCTTCATACCGACCGTCAGCCAGTTAACATGCTCATCCGCGGAACCGGCCAGCAGGGGCACCAGCGCCAGCGCCGGGATCACCGCCAGATCCTGAAACAGCAGGACCGAAAAGCCTAACTGCCCCGATTCGCTGCGGCTCATTCCCTTCTCACGCATCAGCTGCAGCGCCATGGCGGTGGAAGACATCGCCAGGCCGATCCCGCCGACCACCGCCGCCTGCCATGAAAACCCGGTCGTCATCAGCAGACCGCCAAGGATCGCCGCGCTGAGCATCACCTGCGCCGCGCCGACGCCGAAGATGGAGCTCCGCAGCCGCCATAGCTTGGCCGGATTAAGCTCCAGGCCGATGATAAACATCAGAAACACCACACCGAGCTCAGAGAAATGGAGAATTTCATCCACATCGCTGATAAACCCAAGTCCCCACGGGCCAATCGCAATCCCGGCCAGCAGATAGCCCAGCACCGCGCCAATACCCAATCTTGAGGCCAGAGGTACGGCAATAACGGCGGCGAACAAAAAAAGAACGCCCGCCAGCAGCAAATCAGATCCCGCCATGTATACCTCCGGCGGTAAGGGGATTGGCCAGCCAGTCCCGGTAGGCTCGAGCGCGGCTACGCAATTCCTCTGGCTGTTGCCGCCGGGCCCAGTAGACAATAATGGGGCTCATCCAGTGCATACGGCACATGCCGGCGGTCAGTTCAAAAGGACGTAAAATATCGTTCATCGGATAGCGATTGGCATCGCGACGGTAGGCGCTCTCAGGTTCGCCGGTGGTGATCACACTACGCCAGTACTTTCCCGCCAGTTCGTTTCCTCCGGCACCGCTGGCGAAGCCGCGGCTTAACACACGATCCAGCCACTCCTTGAGCAGCGCCGGACAGCTCCAGGTATATAAAGGATGCTGGAAAACAATCACCTCATGCTGGCGCAGCAGGTCCTGTTCATGAGCGATATCGATAAAAAAATCCGGATAGTGCGCGTAAAGATCGTGCACGGTGACGTTCGGCAACTGTAAGGCCGGCTCTAATAAAACCCGGTTGGCCACGGAATCATGAGATTCTGGGTGGGCATACAGCAGCAACACTTTCGCTGTCTGAGACATCATTCCCCTCCCGTAGGTCTTCTGGCGGCCTGCGCATCCCCGGTGTTCTGACACCGCCAGAATGACTTTGTGTATCGTCTTCGTTTTGGGCTACCATGGCGGCCCGGTGAAGCGATTCGCTTCCACACTACATTATCATAATGACAAATTAACATAGTCTGAACATACGGCGCCTTATGATTGTTTTCTCCTCGTTACAAATTCGTCGCGGCGTACGCGTCCTGCTGGACAACGCCACCGCTACCATCAACCCTGGCCAAAAGGTCGGTCTGGTGGGCAAAAACGGCTGCGGGAAATCGACGCTGCTATCGCTTTTGAAAAACGAGATAAGCGCTGACGGCGGCAGTATGACCTTTCCAGGCAGCTGGCAGCTGGCATGGGTGAATCAGGAAACCCCGGCGCTGCCTCAGCCGGCTATCGATTATGTTATTGATGGCGATCGTGAATACCGCCAGCTGGAAGCCGCGCTCCAGCAGGCAAATGAGCGCAACGACGGCCATGCCATCGCCACGGTCCACGGCAAGCTGGACGCCATCGACGCCTGGACCATCCGTTCGCGCGCTGCCAGCCTGCTGCACGGTCTGGGATTCAGCAACGAACAGCTGGAGCGGCCAGTCAGCGATTTTTCCGGCGGCTGGCGTATGCGCCTTAACCTCGCCCAGGCGCTGATTTGCCGCTCCGATCTGCTGCTGCTCGATGAACCGACTAACCACCTCGACCTCGATGCCGTCATCTGGCTCGAAAAATGGCTTAAGGGTTACACAGGTACGCTGATCCTGATCTCCCACGATCGCGATTTTCTCGATCCTATCGTCGACAAAATTATCCATATCGAACAGCAGACGATGTTTGAGTACACCGGTAACTACAGCTCGTTCGAAGTGCAGCGCGCTACCCGTCTCTCTCAGCAGCAGGCGATGTACGAAAGCCAGCAGCAGCGCGTTGCGCATCTACAAAGTTATATCGACCGCTTCCGCGCGAAGGCCACCAAGGCCAAGCAGGCGCAAAGCCGTATCAAAATGCTGGAGCGGATGGAGCTTATCGCCCCGGCGCACGTAGATAACCCATTCCACTTCAGTTTCCGCCAGCCAGAGAGTCTGCCTAACCCGCTGCTGAAGATGGAGAAAGTCAGCGCCGGCTACGGCGAGCGTATTATCCTCGACTCCATCAAGCTCAATCTGGTGCCGGGCTCGCGCATCGGCCTGCTGGGCCGCAACGGCGCCGGGAAGTCGACTCTGATTAAGCTGCTGGCGGGTGAACTCCAGCCGGTGAGCGGCGAGATCGGTCTCGCAAAAGGTATCAAGCTCGGCTACTTCGCCCAGCATCAACTGGAGTTCCTGCGGGCCGATGAATCACCGATACAGCATCTGGCTCGCCTGGCGCCGCAGGAGCTGGAACAAAAGCTGCGTGATTATCTGGGCGGCTTTGGTTTTCAGGGCGATAAGGTCAGCGAAGAGACCCGCCGCTTCTCCGGTGGAGAAAAAGCGCGCCTGGTACTGGCCCTGATCGTCTGGCAGCGCCCTAACCTGCTGCTGCTCGATGAACCGACCAACCACCTTGACCTCGATATGCGTCAGGCCTTAACCGAAGCGCTGATCGACTTTGAGGGAGCGCTGGTTGTCGTGTCGCACGATCGTCACCTGATCCGTTCCACCACCGACGATCTGTACCTCGTCCATGACGGTAAAGTCGAGCCGTTCGACGGCGATCTGGAAGATTATCAGCAGTGGCTCAGCGATTCGCAAAAACAGGAATCACAGAGCAGCGACGCGCCAAAAGAGAGCGGCAACAGCGCCCAGGCGCGCAAGGACCAGAAGCGTCGGGAAGCGGAACTGCGCAGCCAGACCCAACCGCTGCGCAAAGAGATCGCCCGTCTGGAAAAAGAGATGGACAAGCTCAACGCGCAGTTGGCCAGTGCGGAAGAAAAACTTGGCGACAGTGAGCTTTATGACGCCTCACGTAAAGCCGAACTAACCGAATGCCTGCAGCAGCAGGCCAGCGCGAAGTCCGGGCTGGAGGAGTGTGAAATGGCCTGGCTGGAGGCCCAGGAGCAGCTGGAGCAGATGCTTCAGGAAGGCTAATATTGACTTCCTCATCCTGCCTGCGCGTACGATGCCGCTGGCAGGGTGGGTTTCTGCCCTCTCCATGGCCTGCCATCAGTGACATCAATGATTTGTTTTTGCTGTAACCTGGCGTCGCTGGCCACAAGACCACATATTGGCTAACCCCTGTGCGCCCTGCGCGGTATAGTCATCATCACGTTTATTAATTGTTCTGGTGCTATGGTTGAAATCATCCCCACAGACATGACGCCCCCCGAAAACGATTCGCGTGAGTTCCATCCGATGCGCGGCGTGGGCAATCGTCATCTGCAAACCATGC
Source organism: Klebsiella sp. X1-16S-Nf21 (assembly GCF_002837615.1). Lineage (NCBI taxonomy): Bacteria > Pseudomonadati > Pseudomonadota > Gammaproteobacteria > Enterobacterales > Enterobacteriaceae > Klebsiella > Klebsiella sp. X1-16S-Nf21. The sequence goes on along the minus strand of NZ_PJDK01000002.1, from coordinate 171,258 downwards.
TGCCGCGGCTGATCCGCCGTAAATTGCGCTTTACCCCGCACTGGCAGCGCCTTGAGCTGCCGGACGGCGATTTTGTCGATCTGGCCTGGAGCGAAGACCCGCATCAGGCGCGCCATAAGCCGCGCCTCGTCGTCTTTCATGGTCTCGAAGGAAGCCTGCACAGCCCGTACGCCCATGGTCTGATCCATGCGGCGATGCAGCGCGGCTGGCTGGGCGTGGTTATGCATTTCCGCGGCTGCAGCGGCGAACCTAACCGCAATAACCGCATCTATCACTCCGGCGAAACAGAAGATGGCACCTGGTTTCTGCACTGGCTACAGCGCGAGTTTGGCCCCGCGCCGACCGCGGCCGTCGGCTATTCACTGGGCGGCAATATGCTGGGCTGCCTGCTGGCAGAAGAAGGCGACCGCTGCCCGCTGGATGCGGCGGTGATCGTCTCCGCGCCTTTTATGCTGGAAGCCTGCAGCTATCATATGGATAAGGGCTTCTCGCGGGTTTATCAGCGCTATCTGCTCAATCTGTTAAAAGCCAATGCCTCACGCAAGCTGAAAGCGTATCCTGGCTCACTGCCTGTCGATTTACGCCAGCTTAAAGGGATGCGCCGCATCCGGGAATTTGACGATATGATCACCGCCAAAATCCATGGTTTCGCCGATGCGCTGGATTATTACCGGCAATGCAGCGCCATGCCGCGGCTCAGCGATATCACTAAGCCAACGCTCATCATTCACGCGAAAGACGATCCATTTATGGATCACCACTCCATACCACCGCAGGAGCAACTGCCGGCGAACGTTGAGTATCAATTAACTGAGCAAGGCGGCCACGTTGGTTTCGTCGGCGGCACCCTGCGTAAGCCGGAGATGTGGCTGGAAAGACGCATCCCGGACTGGTTAAACCGTTGGCTGGAGGTCCCCGTATGATTATTCCCTGGCAGGATCTGGATCCCGAAACGCTGGATAACCTGATTGAAAGCTTTGTGTTACGTGAAGGCACCGATTATGGTGAACATGAACGTTCACTTGCCGATAAAGTCGCCGATGTAAAACAGCAGTTGAAACGCGGAGAGGCGGTTCTTGTGTGGTCGGAACTGCATGAGACGGTCAATATTATGCCGCGCGCGCTGTTTAACGGCTAAGGCGACGCCACTACATCGTTTAACCAGGGAGTTGTTATGTCTGCCAAACATCCGGTGATCGCCGTCACGGGCTCCAGCGGCGCGGGCACTACCACCACCAGCCTTGCCTTTCGCAAAATCTTCGCGCAGCTAAACCTGCACGCCGCGGAGGTGGAAGGCGATAGCTTTCATCGCTACACCCGCCCGGAAATGGACATGGCGATCCGCAAGGCGCGGGATCAGGGCAAACATATCAGCTACTTTGGCCCGGAGGCGAACGACTTTGGCCTGCTGGAGCAGACCTTTGTCGACTATGGCCGCCACGGAAAAGGCCAGTCGCGGAAATACCTGCACACCTATGACGAAGCCGTACCGTGGAATCAGGTGCCAGGGACTTTCACCCCCTGGCAGCCGCTGCCGGAGCCGACAGACGTACTGTTCTATGAGGGGCTGCACGGCGGGGTTGTCACGCCGCATCATGATGTCGCCAGCCATGTCGACCTGCTGGTCGGCGTAGTGCCTATCGTTAACCTCGAGTGGATCCAAAAGCTTATTCGCGACACCAGCGAGCGCGGCCACTCCCGGGAGGCGGTGATGGACTCAGTCGTCCGCTCGATGGAAGACTACATCAACTTCATTACCCCGCAATTTTCCCGCACCCATATCAACTTTCAGCGCGTGCCGACGGTAGACACTTCCAACCCGTTTGCCGCGAAAACTATTCCCTCGCTGGACGAGAGCTTTGTGGTGATCCATTTCCGTAACCTGCAGAATATCGACTTCCCCTGGCTGCTGGCGATGCTGCAGGGGTCGTTTATCTCGCACATGAACACGCTGGTGGTGCCGGGCGGTAAAATGGGGCTGGCGATGGAGCTTATCATGACGCCGCTGGTCGAGCGCCTGATGGAAGGCCGCAAGATCGGCTAAAAGAAAAAACCCCGGCCAGGCCGGGGTTGAGATGCTTCACAACGGCAGGCGAAGACTACGCCTCGATCACTTCATAGGAGTGGGTGATCTTCACCGCTTTTTCCAGCATCAGCGCCACCGAGCAGTATTTCTCTGCCGACAGATCCACCGCCCGGGAGACCGCGGCATCTTTCAGCGCCTTACCGGTGACGATAAAGTGCAGATTAATATGCGTAAACAGACGCGGCGCCTCTTCGCGGCGCTCCGACGTCAGCTTCACTTCGCAGTTGGTCACCTCATGGCGACCTTTTTGCAGAATAGAAACCACATCGATCGCACTGCAACCGCCCGCCGCCATCAGCACCATCTCCATCGGGCTGGGTGCCTTATCCCCGGAGTTGCCATCCATCAGAATCTGGTGTCCTGACGCGGACTCCCCGATAAAGGTTAACCCTTCAACCCATTTCACACGCGCTTGCATAAAATTTAACTCCAGTATCGCAATTTTCCTGTCAGATTACGCGCACATAACAATTCTCGCAACGGAAGGCGACCTGCGTCATGCTGAAGCGAGACACCAGGAGACATGCGGCGAAAGCTATGCTAAAACAGTCTGGATGCTACAGTATTACATTGATGTACTGCATGTATGCAGAGGAGTTCACATTACGGGCTGTCGAAAAATCATCAGCCAGCTTCCCAGGTATAGGGAAACAATACGATTGCATGCCCGGACGCCGTGTAGTGTCGGCGCCCGGAGATAGCTTATAACAGAGGATAACCGCGCATGGTGCTTGGCAAACCGCAAACAGACCCTACCCTTGAATGGTTCTTGTCTCATTGCCACATTCATAAGTACCCATCAAAGAGCACGCTGATCCACCAGGGTGAAAAAGCAGAAACGCTGTACTACATCGTTAAAGGCTCCGTGGCTGTACTCATCAAGGATGAAGAAGGTAAAGAGATGATCCTCTCCTACCTCAACCAGGGCGATTTCATCGGTGAATTAGGCCTGTTTGAAGAGGGTCAGGAGCGTAGCGCCTGGGTACGGGCGAAAACCGCATGTGAAGTGGCCGAAATCTCTTATAAGAAATTCCGTCAGCTGATCCAGGTTAACCCGGACATTCTGATGCGCCTCTCTTCGCAAATGGCTCGCCGTCTGCAGGTCACGTCTGAGAAAGTGGGCAACCTCGCCTTCCTCGACGTGACGGGCCGTATCGCCCAGACGCTGCTGAACCTGGCGAAGCAACCTGATGCCATGACCCACCCGGACGGTATGCAAATTAAAATTACCCGTCAGGAAATTGGTCAGATCGTCGGCTGCTCTCGTGAAACAGTTGGCCGTATTTTGAAAATGCTGGAAGATCAGAACCTGATTTCCGCACACGGTAAAACTATCGTCGTCTACGGCACCCGTTAAGTTGCTAAGCGGCGTATTGCTCCTGCAGTACGCCGTTTTTGTTTTTCCCTCATGTGGCGCAGGCTGATTTACCACCCGGAAGTCAACTATGCACTGCGGCAAACGCTGGTGCTGTGTCTGCCTGTGGCCATCGGTCTTCTGCTCGGCCATCTCCAGCAGGGGCTGTTGTTTTCCTTAGTGCCCGCCTGCTGCAACATTGCCGGTCTTGATACCCCACATAAGCGCTTTTTCAAACGTCTGATTATCGGCGGCTGTCTGTTTGCCGGATGCAGTCTGGTGGTGCAGTTGCTGCTCGCTCAGGCCATTCCCCTGCCGCTTATTCTCAGCGGCCTGGCGCTATTGCTCGGCGTCACCGCGGAGATCAGTTCGCTGCACGCGCGCCTGCTGCCCGCGTCGCTGATCGCCGCTATCTTTACCCTGAGCCTGGCGGGCAATATGCCCATCTGGGAACCACTGCTGATCTACGCTTTCGGTACGCTGTGGTACGGCGTGTTTAACTGGCTCTGGTTCTGGCTGTGGCGCGAACAGCCGCTGCGGGAGTCGCTCAGCCTGCTTTACCGGGAACTGGCTGACTATTGTGAAGCCAAATACAGTCTGTTGACCCAGCATACCGATCCGTCGACCGCCCTGCCGCCGCTGCTCACCCGCCAGCAGAAGGTAGTCGACCTGATTACCCAGTGCTATCAGCAGATGCATATGCTGGCCGCCAACCAACGCAACGACCACAAGCGTCTGCTGCGGGCGTTCCAGGTTGGGCTGGATCTACAGGAACATATTTCGGTTAGCCTGCATCAGCCAGAAGAGGTGCAAAAGCTGGTGGAACGCAGCCATGCCGAAGCGGTGATCCGCTGGAATGCGCAAACCGTCGCTGCCCGCCTGCGCGTGCTGGCGGATGATATTCTCTATCATCGCTTTCCGCAGCGCTTTCAGATGGATAAACAGATTGAGGCTCTGGAAAAGATCGCCCGCCAGCATCCGGACAACCCGGTCGGTCAGTTCTGCGCCTGGCACTTTAGCCGTATCGCCCGGGTGCTGCATACCCAGCGCCCCCTGTATGCCCGGGATCTGATGGCCGACAAAGAGCGTCGTTTACCGCTGTTTCCCGCGCTAAAGAATTATCTGTCGCTGAAATCACCCGCACTGCGCAATGCCGCCCGCATCAGCGTGATGCTGAGTGTCGCCAGCCTGATGGGCAACGCCCTGCATTTGCCGAAGCCCTACTGGATCCTGATGACGGTACTCTTCGTCACGCAAAATGGCTACGGCGCCACGCGGGTGCGAATTGTTCACCGGGCGGCGGGAACGCTCGCCGGTCTGGTCATCGCCGGGCTAACCTTGCACTTTCACGTTCCGGAGAGCTATACCCTGAGTGGCATGCTGCTGATTACCCTGCTCAGCTATCTGATCATCCGTAAACACTATGGCTGGGCGATGGTAGGCTTTACGGTGACGGCGGTGTATACCCTGCAACTGCTGACGCTCAACGGCGAACAGTTTATTATCGCCCGGCTTATCGACACGCTTATCGGCTGCCTGATCGCCTTCGGCGGGATGGTCTGGCTGTGGCCGCAGTGGCAGAGCGGCCTGCTGAAAAAAAACGCCCACGATGCGCTGGAGGCCGACCAGCAGGCGATTCGCCTGATCCTCAGCGCCGATCCAAAAGCCCCCGCGCTGGCCTATCAACGCATGCGCGTCAACCAGGCGCATAACGCGCTCTACAACTCCCTGAATCAGGCGATGCAGGAGCCCGGGTTTAATACCCACTACCTGGAAGATATGAAGCTGTGGGTGACGCACAGTCAGTTCATCGTCGAACACATCAACGCTATGACCACCCTGGCCCGGGAGCATACGATGCTCACCCCGGATCTTGCCCAGCGCTATCTCGAATCTTGTGAGATTGCCTTGCAACGCTGCCAGCAGCGGCTGGACAGCGATGGTCCCGGCAGCGCAGGGGATGCCAATATTCTGGAGTCGCCGGAAACAGAGGTGCCGAACGGTCCGTTAAGCACCCTGGAGCAACACCTGCAACGCATTCTGGGCCATCTGAACACCATGCATACCATTTCGTCAGTGGCATGGCGTCAGCGGCCGCATCATGGCATCTGGCTGCGGAAGATCAGCCGTTAATCACCTTTGCCACTGCCTGGGCAAAACGCGCCATCCCCTCGGCGATATCCTGCTCGTCGATGATCAGCGAGGGAACAAAACGCATCACGTCCGGCCCGGCGTTGAGCACCATGACGCCGGCTTGCGCAGCGGCATAGAGGAAATCACGCGCGCGGCCCTTGTGCTGCGGCTTGAGTTCGGCGCCAATCAGCAGGCCCATCCCGCGAATATCACTGAACAGATCAAATTCAGCATCCAGCTGCTGCAGGTGTTTGACGAACAGTTCGCGCTTCGCGCTCACGCCATCCAGCACCGCCGGGGTATTGATTAGATCGAAGGCGGCGTTGGCGACCGCGCAGGCCAGCGGGTTGCCGCCGTAGGTTGAGCCATGGGAACCCGCATGGAAGGCGCTGGCGATCTCATGGGTGGTCAGCATGGCGCTGACCGGGAAGCCGCCGCCGAGCGCTTTGGCGCTGGTCAGAATATCCGGCGTCACACCGTAATGCATATAGGCGAACAGCGATCCGGTACGCCCCATACCGCACTGCACTTCATCAAAGACTAACAGCGCCTGGTGCTGATCGCACAGCTCACGCAGCCCCTGCAGGAAGGCCGGCGTCGCTGCCGTCACGCCGCCTTCGCCCTGAATCGGCTCCACCACCACTGCGCAAGTGTGGTCATCCATCACCGCTTTTACCGCCTGCAGGTCGTTGAAGGGAACATGGACAATATCCGCCGGTTTCGGGCCGAAACCATCGGAGTACTTCGGCTGCCCACCGACGGAAACGGTAAACAGGGAGCGGCCATGGAAGGCATTATGGAAGGCAATGATTTTGGTTTTATACGGGCTATGGCGGGTCACCGCATAGTGACGCGCCAGCTTAAAGGCCGTTTCATTGGCTTCCGTACCGGAGTTCATAAACACCACGCGCTCGGCGAAGGTGGCCTCGACAAGTTTACGTCCCAGACGCAGCGCTGGCTCATTGGTAAAGACGTTGCTGGTGTGCCACAGCGTTTCGCCCTGCTCGTGGAGCGCCGCTACCAGCGCCGGGTGGCAATGGCCGAGCGCCGTCACCGCGATACCACCGGCAAAATCAACATACTCTTTGCCCTGCTGATCCCAGACGCGGCTGCCTTTCCCTTTCACCGGGATGAATTCTGCTGGTGCATAAATCGGCAAAATAACTTCATCGAATGTGGCGCGGGTGATTGCCGGTTGTTCAGTTGCCATGTCTTGCCCATCCCTCTTCGTTATGCAGATGTAATCATGAAAATATAATCACAAAATATGCATAAAAAATCAGTCAATGGCAACTGAAAATCACCGCTTCAGAAAGTTTTCCAGCAATTGATGGCCCTGCTCGCTGAGGATGCTTTCCGGATGAAACTGCACGCCCTCAAGATCCCAATCGCGGTGGCGGATCCCCATAATCTCAGCGCTGGCGCTGCGGGCGGTAACGATAAACTCGGGCGGGAGCGTCGGCGGATCAATCACCAGCGAGTGATAACGGGTCACCGTCAGGGGATTATTCAGCCCCTGAAACACCCCTTCGCCGTTATGCTCGATAAGCGAGGTTTTACCATGCATCACCTGTGCCGCCCGTACGATGGTCGCGCCAAACGCCTGGGCTATCGCCTGGTGCCCGAGACAGACGCCCAGTAGCGGCGTTTTCCCCGCATAGTGGCGGATAACCGCGAGGGAAATCCCCGCCTCATTCGGCGTGCAGGGGCCTGGCGAGATCACGATTTTCTCCGGCGCCAGCGCAGCTATCTCCTCCAGCGTCAACGCATCATTGCGCCTGACCAGTACTTCCGCACCCAGTTCGCAGAAGTACTGATACAGATTCCAGGTGAAAGAGTCATAGTTATCGATAAGCAGGATCATAGCGGCTCCGGAACAATCAAAACCGGGCTATTCTACTCAGATTCCCGCGCTTCGCTTACCACTTTGCGAAAGATCGCCACCAGCGGAGCCGGATCGCCCATCGCGCTCTGCTGGCAGGCCGCGCTCCAGCCGGCGGGGTCGACGTCACGCCAGTCAAGCAGGTAGCCGGCATGTATCGCCAGCTGTTCAAAGAAAATGCGCTGGGTCAGGCCATTGCCAAGACGAAAAGGATGCAGCACATTAATTTCGCCATAGAACCAGCTCAGGCGTTCGATAAAGGTCTCGCGCGGCAGGCCATTGAGATAATCCTCCTGCTCAAGGGCCTGCATCAGGGCGTTCCCCTCCTCCTCGATCCGGGCAAAGTGGCAGAACGGCGTATCGCCCAGATAGAGGTTCACTTCACGCAACCGGCCGGCCCAGTCAAACAGATCCTGATACAGCTGATGATGAATCGCGCATAGATAGGGTAAGCCGCGCACCCGCGGCCCCAGCGGCAAGGTTGCCGCCCGCAACGCCGTCATCTCAAAGGCGGCCTGTTGCAGATTTTTAGCCTGCCGGATGCCGAGGCGGTTGCGCAGGACATTCAGCGCCGGGTAGAGGTAAGGATCGCGTTCATCGCCGAATTTATCGCTCATACTCCCTCCGCAGCGTCGCCAGACGCGCCAGCGCCTCTTCGGCAGTCAACGTAACCAGCGGCACCGTCACGCCTTCAAGGCGACGACTGGCCTGAAAATTGGTATTGCGTGTCTGTTCCCAGAGTCGGGATTTTTGCTTTTCGGTGAGTGGACGCATCGTCGCCCCCCTTATCGTCCCCTGTGTGCCACAAGTATAAGCAGCAATTTCAGGTTATGCCGGGAGGCAACCGGGCGCGGCGATAGCACACCGCGCCGTGGAAGGATTAGGGCAGCACTTTCGCAGAGAGGATAACAACCGGTTTGGTCGGCACATTCTGGTATGGGCCGACGTTATGGGTCTGGACCTGGGAGATCTTATCCGCGACGTCCATACCTTTCACTACCTTGCCAAACACCGCATAGCCAAAGTCGCGCTGACCATGGTCAAGGAAGGCGTTATCCGCCACGTTGATGAAGAACTGGCTGGTGGCGCTATCCTGGTCGGCGGTACGCGCCATCGCGATGGTACCGCGGGTGTTGCGCAGGCCGTTGTCTGCTTCATTCTTAATCGGCGGGTTAGGCTGTTTCTGCTGCATCTGCTCGTTAAAGCCGCCGCCCTGCACCATGAAACCCGGGATCACGCGGTGGAAGGTGGTGTTGTTGTAGAAGCCGCTGTTGACGTACTTCAGGAAGTTATCCACGGAAATCGGGGCTTTCTGACTGTTTAACTCAAGCTCAATGTTCCCTGCCGAGGTGGTCAGCAGCACATGCGGATCGCCCTTTGCCGCCATGGCCGGGGAGAACGCTGAAATGGCGAAAACGGCAGCCATCGCCGCCAGTGTTGATTTGAGCATGGAAATTCCTTAACGGAGCAGAATAAAAGCGAGTGCCTTGATTCTAAAGAGCCTTTGCATCCTGGGCCAGCCTTTTACCAAATTTTACTTAGCTGTAATAATTGTAACCGCGCAAACGTTCTCCTGTGCGGCGAATAAAGTGTGATGCATGTCACATTAAACCATGCAAAAGATAACCACTTTCACAATAAACATTTGATTACATCACCTGAACGAATAAAATCTGTCCGCCCGGCGCAGCGTCAACGCGCTTTACCTTTCTATTCACAGGCCAGTCATGACTAACAGCAACCGTATTAAGCTCACATGGATCAGCTTCTTCTCCTACGCCCTGACCGGCGCGTTGGTGATCGTCACCGGGATGGTGATGGGTAACATTGCGGATTATTTCCATCTGCCCGTTTCCAGTATGAGCAACACCTTTACCTTTCTGAACGCCGGTATTCTGATCTCTATCTTCCTCAATGCCTGGCTGATGGAAATCGTGCCGCTGAAAACTCAGCTGCGCTTTGGCTTTATTCTGATGGTGCTGGCGGTGGCCGGCCTGATGCTCAGCCACAGCCTGGCGCTGTTTTCCGCGTCGATGTTCGTTCTCGGGCTGGTGAGCGGGATCACCATGTCGATCGGGACCTTCCTGATCACCCATATGTATGAAGGCCGTCAGCGCGGAGCGCGTCTGCTGTTTACCGACTCCTTCTTTAGCATGGCGGGAATGATTTTCCCGATGGTCGCCGCCGTCCTGCTGGCGCGCAGCATCGAGTGGTACTGGGTCTACGCCTGTATTGGTCTGGTGTATGTCGCCATTTTCGTCCTGACTTTCGGCTGTGATTTTCCGGTGTTGGGCAAAAAAGCGCAGAGCGAAAACAGCCAGCCGGTAGTGAAAGAGAAGTGGGGCATCGGCGTGCTGTTCCTCTCCGTTGCGGCGCTGTGCTACATCCTCGGTCAGCTGGGCTTTATCTCTTGGGTACCGGAATATGCGAAGAGCCTGGGCATGAGCCTCGGGGATGCCGGTAAACTGGTGAGCGATTTCTGGATGTCCTACATGATCGGCATGTGGTCATTCAGCTTCATCCTGCGCTTCTTCGACCTGCAGCGTATCTTAACCGTCCTCGCCGGGCTCGCGACGGTGCTGATGTACCTGTTTATCAATGGTTCCCCGGAGCATATGCCGTGGTTTATTCTGACCCTGGGCTTCTTCTCCAGCGCCATCTACACCTCGATCATTACGCTCGGCTCGCAGCAGACGCGGGTCGCTTCGCCGAAGCTGGTGAACTTTATCCTCACCTGCGGCACCATCGGCACCATGCTCACTTTCGTGGTCACCGGCCCGATTGTGGCTGCCAGCGGTCCACTGGCAGCGCTGCACACCGCTAACGGCCTCTATGCCGTGGTATTCGTGATGTGCTTTATCCTCGGCTTCGTCTCCCGTCACCGCCAGAACAACGCTCAGGCGGCGTCTCACTAAGCCTTCGGCCCCTTTGCGTCCGCAAGGGGGCTGTTCCTCATAAAAGAGAGCTCCTCGCCACCGCGGTCGGTCTGGATCCAGGTTTGCGCCAGCTGTGTGGTCGCGATCACCCTTCCCTGGCGAATTGACCAGCGCACAGGCACCTGGCAGCGGACGGCCTCAAAGCCATTCTCCGCCGGGAGAATGATCAGGTTAGCCGGGTTGCCGCTGACTATGCCGTAATCCTCCAGGCCAAATGTGCGGGCGCTGTTGTCGGTGATAAGCTTCAGGCCGTCGTTGATCTGCTGGTAGCCCATCAGCTGGCAGACGTGCAGCCCCATATGCAGGACCTGCAGCATATTGCCGGTCCCCAGCGGATACCACGGGTCAAAGACGTCATCATGACCAAAGCACACATTGATCCCCGCCGCCATCAGCTCCTTCACTCGGGTAATCCCCCGTCGCTTCGGATAGTCATCAAACCGGCCCTGCAGATGAATATTCACCAGCGGATTGGCGACAAAGTTGATACCGGAGAGCTTAAGCAGGCGGAACAGGCGCGAGGTATAAGCGCCATTATAGGAGTGCATGGCGGTGGTATGGCTGGCCGTCACCCGCGCCCCTGTCCCCGCCTTTAACGCCAGCGCGGCAACGGTTTCAACAAAGCGCGACTGTTCATCGTCAATTTCATCGCAGTGAATATCCAGCGGGCGATCATATTTTTGCGCCAGCCGGAAGGCGATATGCAGCGACTCCACCCCATATTCACGGGTGAACTCAAAATGCGGGATGGCCCCAACAACATCCGCCCCCAGCTTGAGGGCCTCCTCCAGCAGCGCTTCGCCATTGGGGTAAGAGAGGATCCCCTCCTGTGGAAAAGCAACTATCTGCAACTCGACCCATGGCGCGACCTCCCGTTTGACCTCCAGCATCGCCTTCAGCGCCGTTAATGTGGGATCGGAGACGTCGACATGAGTGCGGACAAACTGCACGCCATTGGCGATCTGCCACTTCAGGGTTTTCCACGCCCGGGCTTTGACGTCCTCATGGCTGAGCAGCGCTTTTCGCTCCGCCCAGCGCTCAATCCCCTCGAACAGGGTGCCGGACTGGTTCCAGTGCGGCTCGCCGGCCGTCTGGGTGGTATCCAGGTGGATATGCGGCTCAATAAAAGGCGGGATCGCCAGCCCGCCGCGAGCGTTCAACACCTCGTAGCTTTCGTCGCGCGCCTCGCCCATCGGCGTGATCTCGCCAAAGCGGCCCTTATCAATCGCTATTTGCCACAGGCCGTCGCGGTCTGCCAGGCGTACGTTCTGAATTAACCAAAGCGGCGCTGCTGTCATATCACCTTCTCCATTCAATATGGCTAGTTTTCTGCCCAACCCCAATCGCGGCCCATCCAATTCTTGTACACAAAATCAGCAAAAAGGAAAAGCCAGCGTTTTCCATAACTTAGAAAAATACAGACAAATCAATTATATACCCATTAAGTGGTAGGTGAAGTTGTCATTGATTTGCATCAATAAGCCTGATGGCTGAATCGTTAAGGTAGGCGGTAATAGAAAAGAAATCGAGGCAAAAATGAGCAAAGTCAGAATCGCTATCATCGGTAACGGCATGGTTGGCCATCGCTTTATCGAAGAGCTTCTCGATAAGGCGCCTGCCGGACAGTTCGACATTACCGTGTTCTGTGAAGAACCGCGTATCGCCTACGACCGTGTCCACCTGTCGTCTTATTTCTCCCACCATACCGCAGAAGAGCTGTCGCTGGTGCGCGAAGGTTTCTATGAGAAACACGGCGTCAAGGTGCTGGTCGGCGAACGGGCGATCACCATCAACCGCCAGGAGAAGGTGATCCACTCCAGCGCCGGGCGCACCGTGTTCTACGACAAGCTGATTATGGCGACCGGCTCATACCCCTGGATCCCGCCAATTAAAGGCGCGGAAACTCAGGATTGCTTCGTCTATCGCACCATTGAAGATCTTAACGCGATTGAATCCTGCGCCCGTCGCAGCAAACGCGGCGCGGTGGTCGGCGGTGGCCTGCTAGGCCTGGAAGCCGCAGGCGCCCTGAAAAACCTCGGCGTGGAAACCCACGTGATCGAGTTCGCGCCGATGCTGATGGCCGAGCAGCTCGACCAGATGGGCGGCGAGCAGCTGCGGCGCAAAATTGAAAGCATGGGCGTGAAAGTTCACACCAGTAAAAATACCAAAGAGATCGTCCAGCAGGGCACCGAGGCTCGTAAAACCATGCACTTCGCCGACGGTAGCGAGCTGCAGGTCGATTTCATCGTCTTCTCAACCGGGATCCGCCCGCGCGATAAGCTGGCCACCCAGTGCGGGCTGGCGGTCGCCCAGCGCGGCGGCATCATGGTCAACGATAGCTGCCAGACCTCCGACCCGGACATCTACGCCATCGGGGAATGCGCCAGCTGGAACAACCGCGTGTATGGCCTCGTCGCCCCGGGTTATAAAATGGCCCAGGTGGCCGTCGACCATCTCCTCGGCAGTGAAAACAGCTTCACCGGCGCCGACCTCAGCGCCAAGCTGAAGCTGCTGGGTGTGGACGTGGGCGGGATCGGCGATGCCCACGGCCGTACGCCGGGCGCCCGCAGCTACGTCTATCTCGACGAAAGCAAAGAAGTTTATAAGCGCCTGATCGTCAGCGCCGACAATAAAACGCTGCTCGGCGCGGTGCTGGTCGGCGACACCAGCGACTATGGCAATCTGCTGCAACTGGTGCTCAACGCTATCGAGCTGCCGGAAAATCCGGATTCGCTGATCCTTCCGGCCCACGCCGGCAGCGGCAAGCCGTCGATCGGCGTCGATAAACTGCCGGACAGCGCGCAGATCTGCTCCTGCTTTGACGTCAGTAAAGGCGACCTGATCGCCGCCATCAACAAAGGCTGCCACACCGTCGCGGCGCTGAAAGCGGAAACCAAAGCCGGAACCGGCTGCGGGGGTTGTATCCCTCTGGTGACGCAGGTGCTCAATGCCGAACTGGCGAAACAGGGCATCGAGGTCAACAACAACCTGTGCGAACACTTCGCTTACTCCCGCCAGGAGCTGTTCCACCTGATCCGCGTGGAAGGCATTAAAACCTTCGACGAACTGCTGGAAAAACACGGTCAGGGTTATGGCTGCGAGATCTGTAAGCCGACCGTCGGCTCTCTGCTGGCCTCCTGCTGGAATGAGTACATCCTCAAACCGCAGCACACGCCGCTGCAGGACACCAACGACAACTTCCTTGCCAACATTCAGAAAGATGGCACCTACTCGGTGATCCCGCGCTCCGCTGGCGGCGAAATCACGCCGGAAGGGCTGGTCGCCGTGGGCCGTATCGCGCGTGAATTCAATCTGTACACCAAAATCACCGGCTCCCAGCGCATCGGCCTGTTTGGCGCGCAGAAAGACGACCTGCCGGAGATCTGGCGTCAGCTGATTGAAGCGGGCTTCGAAACCGGCCACGCCTACGCCAAAGCGCTGCGGATGGCGAAAACCTGCGTCGGTAGCACCTGGTGCCGCTACGGGGTCGGCGACAGCGTCGGCTTCGGCGTGGAACTGGAAAACCGCTACAAAGGCATCCGCACCCCGCACAAAATGAAGTTCGGCGTCTCCGGCTGCACCCGCGAATGTGCGGAGGCCCAGGGCAAAGACGTGGGGATCATCGCCACCGAGAAAGGCTGGAACCTGTACGTGTGCGGTAATGGCGGGATGAAGCCGCGCCACGCCGATCTGCTGGCCGCGGACCTTGATCGCGAGACGCTGATTAAGTATCTCGACCGCTTTATGATGTTCTACATCCGCACCGCCGATAAGCTGACCCGCACCGCGCCGTGGCTGGACAACATGGAAGGCGGCATCGACTATCTGCGCAGCGTCATCATCGATGACAAGCTGGGCCTGAACGACCATCTGGAAGAGGAGCTGGCTCGCCTGCGCGCCGCCTTCGCCTGCGAGTGGACCGAAACCGTCAACAACCCGGCGGCGCAGACCCGCTTCAAACACTTTATCAACAGCGACCAGCGCGACCCGAACGTACAGGTGGTGCCGGAACGTGACCAGCACCGCCCGGCCACGCCCTATGAGCGCATCCCGGTCACGCTGGTGGAGGAAAACGTATGAGCCAGTGGGTAAACATCTGCAAAATTGACGACATCCTGCCGGCCACCGGCGTCTGCGCGCTGCTCGGCCAGCAGCAGGTGGCAGTCTTCCGTCCCTACCAGGACGACAGGGTATTCGCCATCAGCAACATTGACCCGTTCTTCAACGCCAGCGTGCTGTCTCGCGGGATTATCGCCGAACATGACGGCGCGCTATGGGTTGCCAGCCCGCTGAAAAAGCAGCGCTTCCGCCTGAGCGACGGCCTGTGCATGGAAGATGCCAGCCACTCCATCGCCCGCTTCGACGCCCGGGTGAAAGACGGCCAGGTGCAGCTTAAAGCGTAAGTCCTCTTCCTCCCCCCGGCTACGGGGGGAGACATAAGCAACACTTCTGACCGACAACGCATGAGTGCGGGATAAGTCGCATGTTTTGTATTACCTTTGCTGCTATTCTACGACCACGCATTTTCTACCCCTTATTTTCATGAGGTTATTCTGTGGATCACTTACCCATATTCTGCCAGTTGCGCCAGCGGGATTGTTTACTGGTTGGCGGCGGGGATGTCGCCGAACGCAAGGCCCGTCTGCTACTGGATGCTGGCGCAAACGTCACGGTCAATGCGCTCGACTTCACCCCGCAGTTTCAGGTGTGGGCCGATTCACAGATGCTAACCCTGGTGCAGGGGGAGTTTATCCCCTCGCTGCTGGACACCTGCTGGCTGGCCATTGCCGCTACCGATAATGAGACGGTGAACCAGCAGGTCAGCGATGCAGCCGAAGCGCGGCGTATCTTCTGTAACGTGGTGGATGCCCCGCGCCAGGCCAGCTTTATTATGCCGTCCATCATCGACCGCTCGCCGCTGATGGTCGCCGTCTCTTCGGGCGGGACATCGCCGGTGCTGGCGCGCCTGCTGCGCGAGAAGCTGGAGTCAGTCTTACCCCTGCATCTCGGCCAGCTGGCCCGCTATGCCGGCCATCTGCGCGCGCGCGTTAAGCAGCAGTTTGCCAGCGTGGGCGAACGCCGCCGCTTTTGGGAGAAGCTGTTTGTGAACGACCGGCTGGCGCAGTCGCTGGCCAATGACGATCGGCAGGCGGTGGCGGATACCACCGAGCAGCTGCTGACGGAGCCGTTGGAGCATCGCGGCGAGGTGGTGCTGGTTGGCGCCGGCCCCGGCGACGCCGGGCTGCTCACGCTCAAAGGTCTGCAGCAGATCCAGCAGGCTGACGTGGTGGTTTATGACCGGCTGGTTTCCGACGACATCATGAATCTGGTGCGTCGCGATGCCGACCGGGTGTTCGTCGGCAAACGTTCTGGCTACCACTGCGTCCCGCAGGAGGAGATCAACCAGATCCTGCTGCGTGAAGCGCAAAAAGGAAAACGCGTGGTCCGGCTGAAAGGCGGCGATCCCTTTATCTTTGGCCGCGGAGGGGAAGAGCTGGAAACCCTTTGTGAGGCGGGCATCCCCTTCTCCGTTGTTCCAGGCATCACCGCCGCCTCCGGCTGCTCCGCCTACTCGGGGATCCCGTTAACACACCGCGATTTCGCCCAGGGCGTCCGCCTGGTCACCGGCCACCTGAAAACCGGCGGCGAACTGGACTGGGCGAACCTGGCGGTGGAGAAGCAAACCCTGGTGTTCTACATGGGTCTGAACCAGGCGCCGGCGATCCGCGAGAAGCTCATTGCTCACGGCATGGCTGAAGATATGCCCGCCGCCATCGTCGAGAACGGCACCGCCGTGTCGCAAAAAGTGGTCAGCGGCACCTTAGGGCAGCTGGATATCCTGGCGCAGCAGATGGCTAGTCCGGCGCTGATCATCGTCGGTCGCGTGGTTGGCCTGCGGGATAAACTGAACTGGTTCTCGAACCACTAACCTTCGCCTCCCCCGCGTGGACGACAGACATAAAAAAAGCGGGATAATATCCCGCCTTTTTAGCTGTTGCGTCGCTTACGGCCTGGCGACAAAACCAATCGCTTCGTATACCGCTTTCAGGGTCTGAGAAGCGCGCGCGCTGGCTTTCTCTGCGCCGTCTTTCATTACCTGGTTGAGAAACGCTTCGTCGTTACGGAAACGGTGATAGCGCTCCTGCAGCTCAGTCAGCATACCCGACACCGCTTCAGCGACTTCACCTTTCAGGTGGCCATACATTTTGCCTTCAAAATGCTGCTCCAGCTCAGGAATGGTTTTCCCGGTGACCGCGGAGAGGATATCCAGCAGGTTGGAGACACCCGCTTTTTCTTTCAGGTCGTAGCGTACCACCGGCGGCTCGTCGGAGTCGGTCACCGCGCGTTTGATCTTCTTGACCACCGATTTCGGATCTTCCAGCAGGCCGATGACGTTGTTGCGGTTGTCGTCGGACTTGGACATCTTTCTGGTCGGCTCCAGCAGCGACATCACGCGTGCGCCGGACTTCGGAATAAACGGCTCAGGCACTTTAAAGACATCGCCATAGATGGCGTTAAAACGCTGGGCGATATCGCGGCTCAGTTCCAGGTGCTGTTTCTGATCTTCCCCTACCGGAACCTGGTTGGTCTGATACAGCAGAATGTCAGCGGCCATCAGTACCGGGTAATCAAACAGACCGGCGTTGATGTTTTCCGCGTAGCGTGCGGACTTGTCTTTAAACTGGGTCATGCGGCTCAGTTCGCCGAAATAGGTGTAGCAGTTCAGCGCCCAGCCTAACTGGGCGTGTTCCGGCACGTGCGACTGAACGAAGATGGTGCTTTTTTGCGGATCGATGCCGCAGGCCAGATACAGCGCCAGGGTATCCAGGGTCGCCTTGCGCAGCTGCTGCGGATCCTGGCGCACGGTAATGGCGTGTTGGTCCACGATGCAATAGATGCAGTGGTAATCGTCCTGCATGTTTACCCACTGACGCAGCGCACCCATGTAGTTGCCAATGGTCAGTTCACCTGAGGGCTGTGCGCCACTAAAAACGATGGGCTTAGTCATGTTTCAATTCCTGAGTTTCACTGTGCGGTAACCCGAGAGCGGGTAAGAGTTCATTAAACTGGTCGAAGAGATAGTCCGGCTCGCTCAGCGCAAGCGGTTCGCCATAGTTATAACCGTAGGTCAGGCCGACAGAGCAGCAGCCTGCCGCTTTGGCCGCCTGAATATCATTGCGCGAATCGCCGACGAACAGCAGCTCGGCAGGAGCCAGAGAGAGCTTTTCCGCCACCAGCAGCAGCGGTTCCGGATGCGGCTTTTTGTTCTGCACGTCATCGCCGCCAATCACCACGGTAAAATATTTCGCGATATCGAGCGCGTCCAGCAGCGGGGCGACAAACGGCGTCGGCTTATTGGTGACCAGCGCCAGCGGCAGGCCTTTGGCATGCAGCGCGCCGAGCGTATCGGCCACCGCCGGGAACAGGAAGCTACCCTCTTCCGCCGTTTCGGCGTAATAGCGGTCAAACAGTTTACGCAAAATGCGCAGCTGTTCGTCTTGCGGAATATCATGATCGTCGACGGAAGGCTTACCCATCGCCGCCCGTAACGTCGCACGCTCCTGACGAGCCCAGGTCAGCGCCCGCTCCATCAGGACATCGGCGCCGTTGCCGATCCAGGTGACAACGCGTTCTTCTCCCGCCACCGGCAACTCCAGGGCGTAGAGGGCGTTATCAACCGCCGAGGTTAGACCCGGCGCACTGTCCACCAGCGTGCCGTCGAGATCAAACGCGATGCCGCGGATCGCCTGTAATTTATCCATGACTCACCTTCGCTAATTCACTACGCATTTGATCAATCACTTTCTTGTAGTCCGGCTGACCGAAGATCGCCGAACCGGCAACAAACATATCCGCACCCGCCGCGGCGATTTCGCCAATATTGCTGGCTTTCACGCCGCCATCCACTTCCAGGCGAATATCGTAGCCAGAAGCATCGATGCGCTGGCGTACTTCACGCAGTTTATCCAGCGTCTGGGGAATAAAGGACTGGCCGCCAAAGCCCGGGTTAACCGACATCAGCAGGATCACGTCCAGCTTATCCATCACGTAATCGAGGTAGCTCAGGGACGTCGCCGGGTTAAACACCAGGCCCGCTTTACAGCCGTGCTCTTTAATCAGCTGCAGGCTGCGATCGACGTGTTCGGAGGCTTCAGGATGGAAGGTGATGATGCTGGCGCCGGCTTCGGCAAAATCAGGAATGATGCGGTCGACCGGCTTTACCATCAGGTGGACGTCGATTGGCGCGGTAATACCGTAATTGCGCAGCGACTTCAGCACCATCGGGCCAATCGTCAGATTCGGCACGTAGTGGTTGTCCATGACGTCGAAGTGCACGACATCCGCACCCGCCGCCAGCGCCTTCGCGGTATCCTCACCCAGACGGGCAAAATCAGCTGACAGAATCGAAGGGGCAATCAAATACTGCTTCATCCGCATCTCCTTGAAATTTATTTGGTCTTAGGCGGACGGTAGAGCGCTAACAGCTCATCCACCTTTTTACGCGTACCACCGTTGCTGCTGATGCTGCGCCGAACCTTCACAATATGTGTTTCTGCCGCGTTTTTATACCATTCCTGCGTCAACGGTGTGCGGTGGTTGGAAATCAGCACCGGGATCCGCTTTTTCATCAGCGATTCCGCCTTTTGCGCCAGCAGTACCTGTTGTTCCAGATTGAAGCTGTTGGTGTGGTAGGCGGTAAAGTTCGCCGTCGCCGTCAGCGGCGCATAGGGTGGATCGCAATATACCACCGCGCGGCTATCTGCACGTTGCATGCACTCTTCATACGATTCGCAGTAAAACTCGGCGTTTTGTGCTTTCTCGGCGAAATGATAGAGCTCTGCCTCGGGGAAATAGGGCTTTTTATAGCGGCCAAACGGCACATTAAACTCGCCGCGCAGATTGTAGCGACACAGGCCGTTGTAGCCGTGGCGATTCAGATACAGGAACAGCACCGCGCGACGCAGCGGATCCTGGCTTTGGTTGAATTCATCACGATACTGGTAGTAGCGCTCAGCGACGTTGTTTTCCGGGACAAACATCTCACGCGCAGCGGCGACGTATTCGTCGGTACGCAATTTAACGATGTTGTACAGGCCAATTAAGTCACTGTTGATATCCGCGAGGATATAACGAGAAAAGTCGGTATTGAGAAATACCGACCCGGCGCCCACAAAGGGCTCGATTAAGCACTCGCCTTCCGGCAAATGCTTTTTAATATCGTCAAGCAGGGGGTACTTCCCCCCTGCCCACTTCAGAAAAGCGCGATTCTTTTTCATGCTGCCTAACTAATTACACGTTCTCCGGCTGTGGAGAAAGCTCCGACAGCATCCTGCGCTTAAGACTACCCCACGGCATTATTTCAGGTCAGCCTGTACCTGATGCAGTGGTTTTGCCCATGGATTTTTCGCCTGCACGTCCGCCGGCAGCGAGGTGACAGCGCGTTTCGCTTCTTCTTTCGAAGCATAGATACCGCTCACCAGCACGTACCACGGTTGGCCGTTACGCGACGTTTCATAGACAACATATCTATCCAGCTTCTCTTTCTTCGCCCAGTTGTTCAGGTTGTCGTAGTTAGAGGAGCTGCTGAGCTGCAGGGTATAGTTACCCGACGGCGCAGATTTCATTGAGCTCACGTCACCTGCCGTTTTACCGCTCTTCGCGGCTGGCGCTGCCGTTGCGGCTGGCGCGGCAGTGGTGGTGGACGCTGTTGCTACCGGTTTGCTCTGCGCTGTTGCCACCGGTTTGCTTTCGGTTACGGTGGTTTTCGCCGGGACGGTAGTCGCCGCGCTTTCAACATGCTTCGGCTGAACCGGCTTCGTTTCTACCGGCGCTTTTGCCACGGCCTGAGGCTTCGTCTGCGGCTTCGCTTCGATAACGGTGTGCTTACGCTCTGTCGGACGCGGCGTTGCAGCCGTCTGACGCTCGGTCGCCTGGCGCGGCGCCGCAGTGCTATTGGCGCCATTACGGATCGGCGCGACGGTTGCCGGTTCAGTTGGCAGCGTCGAGTTAGCCACGGCGCCGTCCAGCTGGCCCTGCTGCTGGGTCAGCGCATTGTTCAGATCGCCCTGAACTTCAATACGCTGCTGGCCCTGCGGCTCTGATACTGCCTGGCCCTGCGTCGGGTTCGCGGCAATAGGCGGAACCGTTACGTCCTGCTGTGGGGTGGTGTTGGCCGCAGCAGTCTGATCCTGACCGGCAGCAGGCGTGCTGGTGGACTGATCGTCAGACAAATTAATGCTCTTCTCGCCGGAAGCGGTCTGCTGGCTGGACGAGGATGGCGATTTCAGCGCAGAACCAATACCCACGATTAACAGCAGCAGCACCAGAATCCCCACGCCCATCATGATGTACTGACGGGAGGCAGGTTTGGCCGGCGCTTTTTTACGCTTGCGCGGACGACGCTCTACAGGCTGCTCTTCGAGCAGTTCCTCGTCTTCCGCATCCAGTTCTTCTTCGAACTCTTCCTCTTCACGCTCGCGACGGGCCTTACCGGCGCGCGTCGGACGGCCTTCATCGGCATCAAGATCGACGTCGTCAAAATTGATCTGCGGATCGGCATCACGCTCGGAAGACTGACGGGAACGACCAGCACGACGATCGTTGCGATCGGCTTTCATATCGTCTTCTGGTTTGAAATCATCCATTTAACACCCCACTAAAAGGCTTATGCTCACGATTATTGCACATCACCCGAAATGATAACGCCGCGCGAACGCGGCCAGACCTTCTTATTGTTGCGCCTGCTGAGTATCAGCAATCGCGCCAAGAACCACATCATGCGGCACTCCGCCGCGCAGCTCGCTGCTTCCTATTGCGAGCGGGAGCACCAGCCGCATGTCGCCCGCCAGTACTTTTTTATCGCGCATCATATGGGGCAAATACGCCTGCGCACTCATCTCCTGCGGGCCGCGTACCGGTAAGCCTGCACGCTTGAGCAGATCGATAATGCGCTGTGTATCCTGCGCGCGGAACTGCCCCAGCCGTTCGGACGTATGCGCCGCCATCACCATACCTGCCGCCACCGCTTCGCCGTGCAGCCAGTTACCGTAGCCCATTTCCGCCTCGATAGCATGGCCGAAGGTATGTCCAAGATTGAGTAAAGCACGTAACCCGGTTTCACGCTCGTCAGCAGCCACAACTTCCGCTTTCAGCTCACAGCAACGGCGAATACAGTACGCCATCGCTTTTTCATCCAGCGCCAGCAGCGCATCAATGTTGTTTTCCAGCCAGCTGAAGAATTCGCCGTCGAGGATCACACCGTACTTGATGACCTCAGCCAGTCCGGAAGCGAGTTCACGCGCCGGGAGGGTCTTCAGACAGTTAAGATCAACCACCACCGAAACCGGCTGCCAGAAGGCGCCAATCATATTTTTGCCGAGAGGATGGTTCACTGCGGTTTTGCCGCCGACTGACGAATCGACCTGTGACAGCAGAGTGGTAGGGACCTGGATAAAACGCACCCCGCGCTGATAGCTTGCCGCGGCGAAACCGGTTAAATCACCGATTACGCCACCGCCAAGCGCCACCAGCGTGGTGTCGCGGCCATGCGGTTTTTGCAACAGCGCGGTAAAAACAGTATCCATCACCGCCAGGCTTTTATACTGCTCGCCATCGGGCAGGATCACGCTGTCAACGTTGACCCCTGCCTGCTCCAGCACAGAGCGGACGGTATCCAGATAAAGCGGCGCCAGCGTTTCGTTGGTGACCAGCATAGCCTGGTCGCCCGACTTGAGTGGCAGGAAGGAAGCTGGATCGTTAAACAAACCAGCCGCGATGGTAATCGGGTAACTACGTTCCCCGAGGGTAACAGTAAGCCTCTCCATAACGCGACGTCCACCTCAGTGACTTTTACTCTGACGCACTTTTATTAAGCCAGAATCAATTGCTTTCCAGCATATGAATAATCTGGTTCGCGACGACTTTCGCACTCTGATCGTCTGTGCGGATAGTCACATCGGCGATCTCTTCATACAGCGGGTTACGCTCGTCAGCCAGCGCTTCCAGCACTTCACGAGGCGGCGCATCGACTTGTAGCAAAGGACGCTTTTTATCGCGCTGCGTACGGGCCAACTGCTTCTCGATTGTCGTTTCCAGGTAGACCACCACGCCGCGGGCGGAGAGACGGTTACGCGTTTCACGGGATTTTACAGAGCCGCCGCCAGTCGCCAGCACAATCCCCTGTTTTTCCGTCAACTCATTGATAATTTTTTCTTCACGGTCGCGGAAGCCTTCTTCGCCTTCAACATCGAAGACCCAGCCCACATCAGCGCCAGTGCGTTTCTCAATTTCTTGATCGGAATCGTAAAATTCCATGTTGAGCTGTTGGGCTAACTGGCGCCCAATAGTGCTTTTGCCGGCACCCATAGGCCCAACCAGAAAGATATTGCGTTTCTCTGCCATTTTTTCGGTACTACTAAGACTATTCGTTAATGATAAACCCGCTTCGCAGACACCCAGCGCCGCAGGGCATGAACTGAAACCTCATATGCAATAGAGCGAGAGTCAGACTAAAAATTATCTCAATACTCCGGCTGGTTTGGCAACTGAATAAAATCGCCGGACAATAAAGGGAGGATTGATGTCGTACCCGACTCTCAAATCGGTACCCCTTGTATGCTAAATCCGTCCTCACGTCAAACACCTGAAACGTGTTTAGCATGAAAAACCTGCTTAACGTACCGCCAGAATCCGTGGCGTAATAAAGACAACCAGTTCACGGCGTTCATTATCTTTCCCGTCGCGACGAAACAGACGCCCCAGCACCGGGATATCGCCAAGCAGCGGGACGCTGTCGCGGGCGGTTTTGTTTTTCTGCGAAAAGATGCCGCCCAACGCTAACGTCTCGCCGCTGCGAACTTCCACCAGGGTTTCTATCTCCTGTTTATCGATGGCCAGCGCCTCGCCATTATCCTGCTTCAGCACCTGACCCGGCGTATTTTCGCTGATCCTCAGCTTCAGCCGCACTCTTCCCTGCTGCAGCACCGTCGGCGTCACCTCCATGCCCAGCACGGCCTCTTTAAACTCCACCGACGTGGCGCCGCTTTCACCGCTGGAAACCTGATAGGGGATCTCGCTCCCCTGCTTGATGCTGGCGGGCTGCATATGCGAGGCCAGCAAACGAGGGCTGGCGATAATATCGACCTGCTGCTTGCGCTCCAGCGCGGAAAGTTCCAGTTCGAGTAAGCGACCGTTAATCTTACCGATGTTAAACCCCGCACGGGTGCTGGCATCGTTCACCGACATATCGCTGCTCAGGGTGGTGATTTGTCCTGATCCCGGCGAGCCTCCGGCCTCCGCCAGCCGCCACTTCACCCCCAGCTCGCGAAGGCTGGTTTCGCTCATCGACACGATATGAGCGGCCAGCTCCACCTGTCCGACGGGCAAATCCATCTCCTGCGCCCAGGCTTTCAACGCCGGCAGATGCCGGGCATCATCGCGGATCAGCAGACGGTTGGTCCGTTTGTCCGCCATCAGGTGCCCCCTGGCGCTAAGCAACTTACCGCCCGTTTTAGCCAGCTCCTCGGCATCGGCATAGTGCAGGGTCACGTTCTCGGCCTGCAGGGGCAGGTTCTGCAGGCGTTTCTCCTGTTCCGCTTCACGCTGCGCCTGATTCGCCTTTTGCCAGGCCTGGGTATGCGCGTAGATGACCGTTCCCTGCTGTTGCAAAGAGAGGCCTGCGCTATCCGCCACCGCCCGCAACGCCTGGGTCCAGGGAACCGTTTGCAGATGCAGGGAGAGCGTACCGCTAACGTCCGGCGCCACAACAAGGTTCTTGTGGTTCATTTCGGCCAGCGCTTGCAGCACATGAGCCACCGGCGCGTCATCGACCACCAGCGAAATTGTCTTTTCATTTCGGGCGGCGCCCGCCGCCAGCGGCAGCAGCAGAAGCAGAAGCAGCAGGCTTATCCATCGCATCATATTGTTTCCCTTCACGTTGCCAGCGCCACGCTGGCGGTTCACACCCCGCAGGCGTGGCGATCTCCAGCTCACCGGCCGTCAGCCGGCTCACCCGCCAGCCCGTGGGCAATTGATCATCCATGCGCACCCGCCGCCATTTGCCGCTCCCGTCCTGCAGAAACCCCGTCCAGCCTGCGCCATCCCCGGCCGCGCCGCCATAGCGCCATTGTGATAACTGCACCGTGCGGCAGGGATCCTCTACCGGCTGAAATGGATCGCGCTCGGCCGCCAGCAGCGACAGCGGCAGCCACAGTAAAGCCCAGCGTTTACGTCCCATCTTCCGCCTCCAGTTGCAAACGCAGGCGGAGCACCTGCGCCTCACGCTCCAGCGAGAACGATCGCGGGTTCATCCCGCAGCGCGCCAGCCAGGAAAAAAACGCGGGCAGCGTCTGCCAGGGCAGGGTCAGCTCCATCTCGCCCCCGCTACCCTGAGGTCGCCAGGCGATAAGCTTCACCCCGGCAAGCGGAATGGCTATCGGCGAAAACGGCTGCTTGTCGATGCCCTCCACTGGGATTTCACCGGCGGGTATGCGCAATGCCATCACCCGACGCCATTGCATCTGCAGGACGGGGTCGCGGGACACTGCCGCCAGCGGCGGCCCGTCAGCGCACCAGAGCGTAACGCCGAAGCCCAGCCCCCCCATCGCGAACAGGGTCAGCAGCACCGCCTGGCTGCGCCGGCTGCTAATCCACATCGGCACGCTCTTCTGCAAGGGTAAAACTGAACTGCCAGCGTCCCTCGGCGTCGCGCTGCGTTCCGCCCGCTTTTGCCGGCGCGAATCCCGCCACATTGGTCAGAATGCGCTCCAGTCCGGCCAGCGCCTGAAGGTTGAGGGCCAGGCCGTTCACGGTCAGAACCGCGCCCTGGTAATCCAGCCGCGTCAGCCACGCCTGCGCGGGCAGATCTGCCGCCAGCGCCAGCAGCCTGGGTTGCCAGGCGGCGATCGCCGCTCTACGCCGTTGCTGTTGACGATGACGCTGGTGCTGCTGCCACGCCTCGCGCATTGGAAGCTCGCGCTGTTTAAGCGAGGCGAGCAACTGCGCGTCGGCCGTCGCGTGGAGTGTCGCCAGGGCGAGATGCTGCAGACGGACCGTGCGACATACCTGCAGGATCATCAATCCCAGCAGCATAATGCCGGTAGCAATCAGCAGGATGAAGCGCAGGCGCTGGCGCCGCCGCAGGTCGCGCCAGGGGAGAAGATTAACGGCATGCGTCATGGTGTTCACTCCCCAGCGCCAGCCCAAGGGCGATAGCGTAGCGATCGCCATCGACCGGCAGAGGAGGCTGCCGGCGGTGAATGACCTGCCAGACATCTAAGTTGCTGGCCTCGTCGCCAGCGTCAGCGCACAGACGCAAAGGAACCTGAAGCTGCTCCGCCAGCTGGCTTAACGACTTCACCTCATCGCAGGTGACACAACCCCAGGCCTCCTGCGTCGCCCATAGCCAGTGATTTTCATCCCGCCACGCGAGGCCCTGCGACTGCGGGTTCAGCAAGGGGACAAACGCGCCGAGCGCGCTGGCATCCGGCACGATGGCCGCTACCCGCAGTCGTAGCCGTCCTGCCAGCGCCCGCAGGACATTGATGTCCAGCCGCTGCGCCGCCGTGACCTGCCAACCGTCATCCCGCGAGGTGGGAGCATAATCAATGCTTAAGGAGGCGGCGGGCATCGCCAGTTGCTGGGTCATCGCGCTGGCTATCCACGTCGCCTGTTCACGATCCCGCAGGGCGAACTGGGGATAAGGCAGGCGCTTTTGCAGCGTGCGAACGGCGGGGAAAGCGATACTGACCTGATGCTGCACCGGTAGCTCCCGCCGCCAGGCGCTAAGCTGTGCGCCAAGGGCGCTGACGTCCACCACCATCCCCTGCCGTACCAGGCCTGGCGGCAGCGGAATACGCCACCAGCGGCGCAGCGCCCAGTGTGAGCGTTCATGCAATAGCGCGACAATGGCGATGCTATCCTGCTGGATATGCATCCCGATCCGCCAGTTTCTGAAAGCCATGCTTACGATCTCCTTATCCGGCAAAACTGTCCGGCTATATCAATGCACCTGGCTTGCCTTTATACTACCGCGCGTTTGTTTATAAACTGCCCAAATAAAACTAAATGGGAAAACACCGGTGAAGTTCGTAAAGTATCTATTGATCCTTGCAGTCTGTTGCGTACTGCTGGGAGCAGGCTCGATTTTTGGCCTCTACAAATACATAGAGCCGCAACTCCCCGACGTCGCAACCCTGAAGGATGTGCGTTTGCAGATCCCGATGCAGGTCTATAGCGCCGACGGTGAGCTTATTGCGCAATATGGCGAAAAACGCCGTATCCCTGTGACGCTGCAGCAAATTCCCCCCGAGCTGGTGAAAGCGTTTATCGCCACTGAAGACAGCCGTTTCTATGAGCACCACGGCGTCGATCCGGTGGGTATTTTCCGCGCCGCCAGCGTGGCGATGTTTTCAGGCCATGCCTCCCAGGGCGCCAGCACCATCACCCAGCAGTTAGCACGTAACTTCTTCCTCAGCCCCGAGAAGACGTTGATGCGTAAGATTAAAGAGGCCTTTCTGGCTATCCGCATCGAGCAGTTGCTGAACAAAGATGAAATCCTTGAGCTGTATCTGAACAAGATCTACCTCGGCTACCGCGCCTATGGCGTCGGCGCCGCGGCGCAGGTCTATTTTGGCAAACCTATCGACCAGTTGACCCTGAGTGAGATGGCGGTGATTGCCGGTCTGCCGAAAGCGCCTTCTACCTTTAACCCGCTCTATTCCATGGATCGCGCGACCGCCCGTCGCAACGTGGTGCTGTCGCGTATGTTGAGCGAGGGGTACATCACCCAGGCGCAATATGATGAGGCGCGCAGCGAAGCGATCGACGCCAGCTATCACGCGCCGAAAATCGCTTTCTCCGCCCCTTACCTGAGCGAAATGGTGCGCCAGGAGATGGTGAATCGCTACGGCGAGCAGGCCTATGAAGATGGCTACCGGGTTTACACCACCATTACTCGCAAGAATCAGCAGGCAGCCCAGCAGGCGGTACGCAATAACGTGCTGGATTACGATATGCGTCACGGCTACCGCGGCCCGGCCAGCGTGCTGTGGAAAGTCGGTGAAACGCCGTGGGAGACGAAGAAAATCATCGACTCGCTGAAGCGTCAGTCTGGCTACGGCCCGCTTTTCCCGGCGGTGGTCACTTCCGCGAATGCCCAGGAGGCCGTCGCGCTGTTGGCTAACGGCGACTCGGTTTCTCTGACGATGGACGGCGTGCGCTGGGCCCGGCGCTTTATCTCGGATACGCAGCAGGGGGCGACCCCGCGTAAAGTCAACGACGTCCTGCAGGCCGGGCAGCAGATCTGGGTTCGTAAAGTGGCTGACGGCTGGTGGCTGTCACAGGTCCCGGACGTCAACTCAGCGCTGGTCTCCATTAATCCGCAAAACGGCGCGATTATTGCTCTCGTCGGCGGGTTTGACTTTAACCAGAGCAAGTTCAACCGCGCCACTCAGGCGCTGCGTCAGGTCGGCTCCAACATTAAGCCGTTCCTCTATACCGCCGCGATGGATAAAGGCTTAACGCTGGCCAGTATGCTCAACGATGTGCCGATCTCGCGCTGGGACGCAGGCGCAGGATCCGACTGGCGGCCGAAGAACTCGCCGCCGCAGTATGCCGGTCCGATTCGTTTACGCCAGGGGCTTGGACAGTCGAAAAACGTGGTGATGGTGCGCGCTATGCGCGCCATGGGCGTTGACTATGCCGCCGAGTATCTGCAGCGCTTTGGCTTCCCGGCGCAAAACATTGTCCACACAGAATCGCTGGCCCTGGGCTCCGCCTCCTTTACGCCCCTGCAGGTTGCCCGCGGATATTCGGTGATGGCCAACGGCGGCTTCCTGGTCAACCCGTTCTTTATCAGTAAGATTGAGAATGATCAGGGCGGCGTTCTCTTCGAAGAACGTCCGAAAATCGCCTGCCCGCAGTGTGATTTACCGGTCATTTACGGTGATACGCCAAAATCCAACGTGCTGGAAAATAAAGATGTGGAAGATGTCGCCACCTCGACGGAACCGCAGAACGGCAACGTGCCGCCACAGCCGCAGCTGGAGCAGGCCAACCAGTCGCTGGTTGCACAGAGCGGCGCCCAGGAATACGCGCCGCATGTGATTAACACGCCGCTGTCGTTCCTGATAAAAAGCGCACTGAACAGCAACATCTTTGGCGAACCGGGCTGGATGGGAACCGGCTGGCGTGCCGGACGCGATCTGCAGCGGCATGACATCGGCGGGAAAACCGGGACCACCAACAGCTCGAAGGATGCTTGGTTCTCAGGCTACGGCCCAGGTGTAGTGACTTCGGTATGGATCGGCTTTGACGATCATCGTCGCGATCTTGGCCGCACCACCGCCTCCGGGGCGATTAAAGATCAGATCTCCGGTTATGAGGGGGGTGCTAAAAGTGCCCAGCCGGCCTGGGACAGCTTTATGAAGAGCGTGCTGGAAGGAGTGCCGGAAGAGCCGTTAACCCCGCCGCCGGGGATCGTCACGGTGAATATTGACCGCAGCACTGGTCAGCTGGCTAACGGGGGCAACAGCCGCGCGGAATACTTCATTGAAGGAACCCAGCCCACGCAGCAGGCGGTCCATGAGGTGGGCACCACCCTGACTGACGGCGGTGGTGAAACCCACGAACTGTTCTGACAAAAAAAGCGCCTGCGGGCGCTTTTTTATTGCTGCTAACGGCGCGCTTTCTCTCAGAGCCGGCCCTGAGCCAGCAGCCACTCGCGCACTAAAAACAGCGCGCTGACGTTACGGGCTTCGTTAAAATCTTCTTCATCCAGCAGCGACATCAGCTGCGCCAGCGGCCAGCGCACCTGCGGCAGCGGCTCAGGTTCATCGCCCGGCAGTGACTCAGGATAGAGGTCTTCCGCCACCAGGATATTCATTTTGCTGGAGAAGTAAGAGGGGGCCATACTGAGCTTCTTCAGAAACGTCAGCTTATTGGCGCCAAAGCCAACCTCTTCTTTCAGCTCGCGATTCGCTGCTTCATCCACGGTTTCACCCGGGTCAATCAACCCTTTGGAGAAACCCAGCTCGTAGGATTCCGTGCCGACGGCATACTCGCGAATCAAAATAATGTGATCATCAACAATCGGCACAATCATCACCGCTTCACGGGTGGATGGCCGCATACGTTCATAAACGCGACGCACACCGTTGCTGAATTCCAGATCGACGCTTTCGACATTAAAGAGGCGCGAACGGGCGACAGTTTCAACATTGAGAATGGTGGGTTTTTGTAATGATTTGCTCATTGTCATCGGTCTATGCTGTGATTAAGCAGTCATTGTGCGATACGCAACACGCTTTCGGCAATCCAAATCGCTACTTATTTACAGAGTTGTAACCTTTTACCGGCAAAGGGGAAAGTAATAAAGATAAAAAAGTCAATAGCTTGAATTCTGTTTGAGAATTTACCGATTTCTGCGCATTAACGTTTTTGGTAAGCTTATACGTTGCTGCATGACATATTCACTACCCTGTAACCAGGTGCGCCACTAACACTGCAGCTTGACGTTAGTCTTCACGTTCACCGACGATATCGTAAGAAAAAAATAACTATGATGGGATGGGCATGGGCACCTTTCTGATTTTCCTTACAGCTCTGCTAATCTGCGTATTGCTCATCGGATGGTGGTACCGGTCTCACGCCAGACGCCGACGCCTTCCTCTACTGCACGCCTTTAGCGACGCCACTACGCGGCCGCTTCCTGCCGATGAGCGTCAGGCTATCGAAAAGTATCTTGCGGAGCTCAGTCGCACCCTGCAGGTCCCGGCGTCCGGCGCAACGACCGCACCCGTCGCTTTGGCGCTGAATGAACAGAGTGATACGGTCTACGCGGTGACGCGAGCCATCACTCGCTACGGGATCACTACCGACGCGCCGAATAAATGGCGCTACTTTCTCGATTCGGTGGAAGTCCATCTGCCGCCGTTCTGGGAACAGCATATCAACGACGAAAACAGCGTTGAGCTGATCCCCACCGACAGCCTGCCGCTGGTTATCACCCTTAACGGACATAGCCTGAGCGACTATCGTCAGGAGGCGCAAAGCTACGCCCTGGAACGCGCATCGGCCACCCAGGCCTCCATTCGCGGCGAAGAGAGCGAACAGGTAGAGCTACGGCAGATCCGTCGGGAAAGTCGGGAAGAACACGCCCTCAACCGGCCGGATGGGCTGCGCGAAGCGATCCTGATCGTCGCCTCCTTTCTGTTCTTTTATTTCAGCCTGATTGGGCCAGCCGTTTTTACCCCCTGGCTGGTGGCCGCGGGGGTACTGCTTCTCGCCGCTGGCGTGGGGGGGATCTATGCCCCGCCGCGCCGCGCCGCGTTGCGCGAAATCCACTGCCTGCGTGGCGTTCCCAAGCGCTGGGGACTGTTTGGCGAAAACGATCAAGAACATATCAATAATATCTCGCTGGGCATTATCGATCTTATCTATCCGCGCCACTGGCAGCCATGGATAGCCCAGGACCTGGGGCAGCAGACCGATATTGATATCTATCTCAACCGTCACGTGGCCCGCCAGGGACGCTACCTGTCGCTCCATGATGAAGTGAAAAACTTCCCGCTACAGTACTGGCTGCGCAGCGCGATTATCGCCGCCGGCGCGCTGGTAGTGGTGATCATGCTGTGGGTCAGCGTACCGCTAAATATGCCGTTTAAGTTCACCCTGTCGTGGTTGAAGGGCGCCCAGACGATTGAAGCGACTACCGTCGACCAGTTGGCAAAAGCCCATGTGCGCATTGGCGATACGCTGCGCCTGACAGGCACCGGGATGTGTAATATCCGTACGCCGGGTAGCTGGTCGGCCAAAGAGGATTCGCCGTTCCTGCCTTTCGATTGTTCACAGATTGTATGGAACGACGCCCCTCCTCTGCCGCTGCCGGAGTCTGATATTGTCAGCAAAGCGACCGCCCTGATGCAGTCCGTCCAGCGCCAGCTGCACCCGGAAACCGACGATGACTCCCGCGTCAGCCCGGCGCTGCGCTCCGCGATTCAGAAATCAGGCATGGTGCTGCTGGATGATTTCGGCGATATCGTCCTGAAAACCAACGATCTCTGCTCGGCAAAGGATGACTGCCTGCGCCTGAAAAACGCGCTGGTCAATCTCGGGAATACCCGTAACTGGGAGGCATTAACCAAGCGCGCCACCGCCGGAAAACTGGACGGCGTGAACGTGCTGCTGCGCCCGGTCAGCGCGGAGTCGCTGGAGAATCTGGTGACCACTTCCACCGCCCCCTTTGTAATGCGTGAAACTTCGCGAGCCGCGCAGGCGCTAAACAGCCCGGCGCCCGGCGGTTTCTTGATCGCCAGCGATGAAGGCAGCGTGCTGGTCAATCAGCCGTGGCCGGCGGTGAGCCTGTATGATTATCCGGCACATGAGCAGTGGAGCGAGCTGCGGCGGCTGGCCGGTATGCTCATGCATACCCCTTTCCACGCCGAAGGGATCGTCACCAATCTGTTTACCGACGCCAACGGCACCCAGCATATCAATCTGCACCGCATCCCCGACCGCAGCGGACTGTGGCGCTATCTGGGCATTACGCTGCTGCTGTTGTCGATGCTGGGATGCATGGCTTACCACGGCGTACAGGCGCTGCGTCGTTATCAACGCCATCGCCAGCGTATGGAAGAGATTCAGAAATATTACGAAAGCTGCCTGAACCCGGTACTGCTCCCCGCGTCTGACCCGCAAGATTAATTTTCCCGGCGACAGGGTATGATACCCTGTCGCCCATTTTCTGCTCGCTGGAGAGTCATCATGCATTTTGATATCGCCTGGCAGGAGGTCGATACCGTTCTGCTGGATATGGACGGCACGCTCCTGGACCTCGCTTTCGACAACTATTTCTGGCAAACGCTGGTGCCTGAAACCTGGGGAGCCGCCCGCGGCCTCAATCTGCAGGAGGCGAAAGACGCCATGCGCCAGGAGTATCACGCCGTGCAGCATACGCTAAACTGGTACTGTCTGGATTACTGGAGCGAGCGCCTGGGTTTGGATATTTGTGCGATGACCAGCGAACAGGGTCCGCGCGCCACGCTGCGCGAGGATACGGTGCCGTTCCTTGATGCGCTCAAGGCCTGCGGTAAGCGACGCATTCTGTTGACCAATGCCCATCCCCACAATCTGGCGGTGAAGCTCAAACACACCGGCCTGGATGCGCACCTTGATTTATTACTTTCCACCCACACATTTGGTTATCCGAAAGAGGATCAGCGCCTGTGGCGCGCCGTGGCGGAGGAGACTGGCCTTGAGGCCCATAAAACGCTGTTTGTCGACGACAGCGAGGCGATTCTGGATGCCGCGAGGGAATTTGGCATTCGTTACTGCCTGGGCATTACCAATCCCGACTCCGGGCTGGCGGAAAAGCAGTATCTGCGCCACCCAGGGTTGAATGATTACCGGCGACTGATCCCTTCGCTTACCCCGAAGGAGAGGCGATGAAAGAGAAGCCCAGCGAAACCGTCAGACTGGACAAATGGCTTTGGGCCGCCCGCTTTTACAAGACCCGCGCACTGGCGCGGGAGATGATTGAAGGCGGCAAGGTGCATTACAACGGACAACGCAGCAAACCCGGGAAAATTGTCGAGCTGGACGCCATGCTGACGCTGCGCCAGGGCAATGACGAGCGTACGGTACGGATTGTCGGTATTACCGAACAGCGCCGCCCGGCAAGTGAAGCCGTCGCCCTGTATGAAGAGACGGCGGAAAGTATCGAGAAGCGTGAAAAAGTGGCCCTGGCGCGCAAAATGAACGCCCTGACCATGCCGCACCCTGACAGACGTCCGGACAAGAAAGAGCGCCGCGACCTGATGAGATTTAAACACGGCGAGAGTGAGTAACTCGCGCCAGAAAGAGAGATGATTATGACTCAACACGATCAATTACATCGTTATCTGTTTGAAAACTATGCCGTACGCGGCGAGCTGGTGACGGTGTCGGAAACCCTGGAACAGATTCTGGCCAATCACACCTATCCACAGCCGGTGAAAACGGTGCTGGCGGAGCTGCTGGTCGCCACCAGCCTGCTGACCGCGACGCTGAAGTTTGCTGGTGATATTACCGTTCAGCTGCAGGGCGATGGCCCTTTACAGCTGGCGGTGATCAACGGCAATAACCAGCAGCAGTTGCGTGGCGTCGCGCGCGTGCAGGGCGATATTGCGGACGATGCGGATCTGAAAACGATGGTCGGCAACGGCTATCTGGTCATTACCATCTCCCCGAAAGAGGGTGAACGTTATCAGGGTGTGGTCGGTCTGGAAGGCGATACGCTGGCCGCCTGCCTGGAAGATTACTTCCAGCGTTCAGAGCAGCTGCCGACGCGCCTCATCATTCGCACCGGGGAACATGAAGGTCAGCCGATGGCCGGTGGGATGCTGCTGCAGGTGATGCCGGCGCAGGATACCCAGACGACCGACTTCGAGCACCTGGCGACGCTCACCGAGACCATCAAGGCGGAAGAGCTGTTCACCCTGCCGGCGAACGATGTGCTGTGGCGCCTGTACCATGAGGAAGAGGTCACGGTCTACGAGCCGCAGAGCGTCGAGTTCAAATGTACGTGTTCTCGTGAACGCTGCGCTGGCGCGCTGAAGACCCTGCCGGATGAAGAGATAGATAGCATCCTCGCCGATGAAGGCGAGATTGATATGCACTGCGACTACTGCGGTAACCACTATATCTTCAATGCCATGGATATTGCCGAGATCCGTAATAACGCCTCTCCGGCCGACCCACAGGTCCATTAATCCCCGCGTCTTCCACAGGTACAGGGTGGCGATGTTGTTCGTCGCCTTGTGCCTGACTTTTATTTATTCACGAGTTGAATCGATTTTCCCTGAAAGAGTTACGTAATTTTATTCCAGGAAAGCGATTACATTCACAATTCAGTAGTTTTTTTAATTACTTTTTAACCATTAATAAACATCTACCCCCAACATCCGCCCATTTCCTGAGATAATCCACTTCACTTCGTGACAGGAGTCACCGTTTTTTTCGTCATTCTGAGGAATGTCGAGATACGTAAATCTATGAGCCTGGTCGCGGTCAATACCCGGTAAGAAACCCTACAATTTACAGCAGTACATCTTGGCTAAGGAGCAGTGACATGCGCGTTAATCATGGTTTAACCCCGCAGGATCTCAAGGCTTATGGTATCAATGACGTTCAGGATATCGTCCACAACCCCAGCTACGATATGTTGTTTCAGGAAGAGCTCGACCCCAGCCTGGAAGGTTACGAACGTGGCGTATTAACCAGTCTGGGTGCTATCGCCGTCGACACGGGCATTTTTACCGGCCGTTCTCCGAAAGATAAGTATCTCGTTCGCGACGACACCACCCGCGATACCGTCTGGTGGTCCGATAAAGGCAAAGGTAAAAACGACAACAAGCCGCTTTCACAGGAAACCTGGCAGCATCTGAAAGGGCTGGTGACCCAGCAGTTGTCCGGTAAACGGCTGTTTATCGTCGACGCCTTCTGCGGCGCCAACGCCGATACCCGTCTCAGCGTGCGCTTTATTACCGAAGTGGCCTGGCAGGCGCACTTCGTTAAAAACATGTTCATCCGCCCGAGCGATGAAGAGCTGGCGGACTTCGAGCCCGACTTCATCGTGATGAACGGCGCGAAGTGCACCAATCCGCAGTGGAAAGAGCAAGGTCTGAACTCAGAAAACTTCATCGCCTTCAACCTCACCGAACGCATCCAGCTGATCGGCGGCACCTGGTATGGTGGCGAAATGAAGAAAGGGATGTTCTCGATCATGAACTACCTGCTGCCGCTGAAGGGCATCGCCTCCATGCACTGCTCAGCCAACGTCGGCGAAAAAGGCGATGTCGCTATTTTCTTCGGCCTCTCAGGCACCGGCAAAACCACCCTCTCCACCGATCCAAAACGCCGCCTGATTGGCGATGAT
This sequence comes from Klebsiella sp. X1-16S-Nf21, assembly GCF_002837615.1. NCBI lineage: Bacteria > Pseudomonadati > Pseudomonadota > Gammaproteobacteria > Enterobacterales > Enterobacteriaceae > Klebsiella > Klebsiella sp. X1-16S-Nf21. The sequence continues at coordinate 135,954 of NZ_PJDK01000002.1, read as the reverse complement.
GAACATGGCTGGGATGACGACGGCGTGTTTAACTTCGAAGGGGGCTGCTACGCCAAGACCATCAAGCTCTCTGAAGCGGCCGAGCCGGATATCTATCACGCCATTCGCCGCAATGCTCTGCTGGAAAACGTGGTGGTGCGCGCCGATGGCACGATCGATTTCGATGACGGTTCGAAGACTGAAAACACCCGCGTCTCCTACCCCATCGACCATATCGACAACATTGTTAAACCGGTTTCCAAAGCGGGTCACGCCACCAAAGTGATCTTCCTGACGGCCGATGCGTTCGGCGTCCTGCCGCCGGTCTCCCGCCTGACCGCCGATCAGACGCAGTACCATTTCCTGTCCGGGTTCACCGCCAAACTGGCCGGCACCGAACGCGGCGTGACTGAACCCACGCCAACCTTCTCCGCCTGCTTTGGCGCCGCGTTCCTTTCGCTGCATCCGACACAGTACGCCGAAGTGCTGGTTAAACGTATGCAGGCGGCTGGCGCTCAGGCTTATCTGGTCAATACCGGCTGGAACGGCACCGGCAAGCGTATCTCGATTAAAGATACCCGCGCCATCATCGACGCCATCCTCAATGGCTCGCTGGACAACGCGGAGACCTTTACCCTGCCGATGTTTAACCTGCAGATCCCAACGGCGCTCCCGGGTGTGGATACCCAGATCCTCGATCCGCGCAGCACCTATGGTTCCCCGGAGCAGTGGCAGGAAAAAGCCGATCAGCTGGCGAAGCTGTTTATCGAGAACTTTGAGAAGTATACCGATACGCCAGCGGGCGCCGCGCTGGTGGCGGCAGGGCCGCAGCGCTAACGGGCGCAGAGGTGAAAAAGCCGGGCTTGCCCGGCTTTTTGTTGTGCAACGTCCTGATTGGCCAACCTCGGCCGCACTCAGCTCTCTTTGGCGGGTTTCATCGGCGCCAGCATCCGGTGCACCGGCAGCCAGGCGCGGATCAGTAATCCGCCGCGTTCGCTGGAGCCAATCTCCAGCCGGCCGTTGTGATTGTCGATAATACGCTGAACAATCGCCAGCCCCAGCCCGGTGCCGCTGGTACTGCGGGCACTATCGCCGCGTACAAACGGCTGGAACAGATGTTCGCGCTGCTCAGGTTTGATCCCCGGCCCGTCATCTTCCACCTGGAACCAGGCCCGACTCGCTTCGCTGCCGCTGCTGACCTTGATCCAGCCATTGCCGTAGCGGGCCGCATTCACCACCATATTCGCCAGCGCACGCTTGATAGACAGGGGATGCATGCGTACCGGGATTTCACCAGCCTGCAGGGCAGTGGCGATCTCACGTTCATAGCCGCTCTCTGCGGCGATCACTTCCCCCAGCACCGCATTGAGGTCCGCCAGCTCCATCGGCATCTCCTGCCCGGTGCGCAGATAATCGATAAACTGCTCGATGATGGCGTTGCACTCTTCGATATCTTTGTTAATCGACTCCGCGAGATACCCGTCCTGCTCGCCCATCATCTCGGTGGCCAGACGAATGCGCGTCAGCGGAGTACGTAAATCGTGGCTGACCCCGGCCATCAGCAACGTACGGTCGTCAGCCAGCTGCTTCACGCCCGCGGCCATATGGTTAAAGGCGCGGGTCACAGAGCGCACCTCAGAGGCGCCATACTCTCGCAGCGGCGGCGGGATAATACCGCGCCCGACCTGCAGCGCCGCGTGTTCGAGATCTACCAGCGGACGGTTCTGAATACGGATAAACAGCCAGGCGCCGCCTATCGCCAACAGCATGATCGCCAGGGTATAGCGGAACAGCGGCGAGAAGTCGCCCTGATGGATCTCGGTCAGCGGTACCCGCACCCAGATATTGGGCGACAGCCAGGTCTTCAGCCACACCACGGGGGAGCTTTTATTGACCTCCACCCGCACCTCAGTGGGGCCGCCGAGCTGATGCGCCATCTGCTGGCTTAAGAATTCATAATGCTGCGCCCAGCGCAGCCCTGCGTCTTCCGCCGCTTCATTGGAATAGAGCGAAATCCCCAGCTCACGATAAATTTCACGACGAAACGCCGGGGGCACCACCAGCTGGGTGCCATCCTCCAGTTGCAGTTTGTCGGTCATCAGCATACGGACTTCGTAGGCCAATACTTTATTAAACTGCTGGAGACTCGGCAGGATCGCGAAATTCAGTACCACCAGATAGGTCGTCACCAGGCTGACGAACAGCAAGGTGACGATCAGGAGCAGCGTGCGAGCAAAGGAGCTGCGCGGCGAAAAGCGCACGCGTTTCATGCCTTAGAGCCGTCCGGGACGAAGACGTAGCCCAGACCCCAGACGGTCTGGATATAGCGCGGATGCGCCGGGTCCTCTTCCACCATGCGGCGCAGGCGGGAGATCTGAACGTCGATGGAGCGCTCCATCGCAGAATATTCGCGCCCGCGGGCGAGGTTCATCAGCTTATCGCGCGACAGCGGTTCGCGAGGATGACTCACCAGCGCCTTCAGGACCGCAAATTCGCCGCTGGTCAACGGCATCGGCTCGTCTTCACGGAACATCTCGCGGGTGCCCAGGTTCAGTTTGAATTTACCAAAGGCGATAACCGCCTCTTCCTGCGATGGCGCGCCCGGCAGTTCATTCGCCTGACGACGCAGCACCGCCCGAATACGGGCCAGCAGTTCACGCGGGTTAAACGGCTTCGGAATGTAGTCGTCAGCCCCGATTTCCAGGCCAACGATCCGGTCAACCTCTTCACCTTTCGCCGTCACCATAATGATCGGCATCGGGTTGCTCTGACTGCGCAGACGACGGCAAATCGAGAGACCATCTTCCCCAGGCAGCATCAGATCCAGCACCATCAGGTGGAAGGATTCACGGGTTAACAGACGATCCATCTGTTCGGCGTTCGCCACGCTACGAACCTGGAAGCCCTGCTCGGTCAGATAACGTTCGAGCAGCGCACGCAGGCGCATGTCGTCATCCACAACCAGAATCTTATAATTCTCTTGCATTGTTTGTACTCCCAAAGGTTCACTGCAATAGTCAGTGCGTATTCTCAAAAAAGCCCGGCGCGCTCACCAGCTAAATCTGGTATATATTCCAGGCTAAATTGTTACAAAGCATATTTAACAGCAGGTTAAGTATACATTTAATCATAAGACACAGTATTTATCCTGTCGGTATTATTACGCGCTACAAATTGTGCGCAACGACAGACTGTCAGAAGGTTGAACTCACGATGAAAACGCCGCTGATCACCCGCGAGGGATATGAAAAACTGAAGCAGGAAATGGACTACCTGTGGCGCCAGGAGCGCCCGGAAGTGACCAAAAAGGTCACCTGGGCCGCCAGCCTTGGCGACCGCAGCGAGAACGCGGACTACCAGTACAACAAAAAGCGCCTGCGGGAGATCGATCGCCGGGTCCGCTATCTGACCAAATGTCTGGAACAGTTAAAGATCGTCGATTATTCCCCGCAGCAGGAAGGCAAAGTCTTCTTTGGCGCCTGGGTAGAGATCGAAAACGACGAGGGCGATACCAAACGCTTTCGCATCGTCGGCTACGATGAGATTTTTGGCCGCAAAGACTACATCTCCATCGACTCACCGATGGCGCGCGCCTTATTGAAAAAAGAGGTCGGCGATCTGGCTATCGTTAACACGCCGGCGGGCGAAGCCAGCTGGTATGTCAACGAGATCGAATACGTAAAATAGACAAGAACTTTCCGAGAGACACCGGGCGCGACTGGCATTTTCAGCCGTCAGTCCGTATAACTAGTCCCTGATTTTTGACCCTAAAGATGAATTAAAAGCCATGATGAATGATTCGCTCTGCCGCATTATTGCGGGTGAACTTCAGGCCAGAGCCGAACAGGTAGAAGCTGCCGTTCGCCTGCTTGATGAAGGGAACACCGTGCCGTTTATTGCACGTTATCGTAAAGAAGTCACCGGCGGTCTGGATGACACGCAGCTGCGTAATCTGGAAACCCGCCTTGGCTATCTGCGCGAACTGGAAGACCGTCGTCAGGCGATCCTCAAATCCATCGCTGAACAGGGTAAATTGACCGACGCGCTGGAAAAAGCCATCACCTCCACGCTGAGCAAAACCGAACTGGAAGACCTCTACCTGCCGTACAAGCCGAAGCGCCGTACCCGCGGGCAGATCGCCATCGAAGCCGGGCTGGAGCCGCTGGCTGACCTGCTGTGGAACGAACCGGCCCACGATCCGGAAGCGGAAGCCGCAAAATATATTAACGCTGACAACGGCATCGCCGACAGCAAAGCGGCCCTGGACGGCGCGCGCTATATTCTGATGGAGCGGTTTGCCGAAGACGCCGCGCTGCTGGCGAAGGTCCGTGACTATCTGTGGAAAAACGCCCACCTGGTCTCCACCGTCGTCAGCGGCAAAGAAGAGGAAGGCGCCAAATTCCGCGACTACTTCGATCACCATGAACCGATCGCCACCGTGCCGTCGCATCGCGCGCTGGCGATGTTCCGCGGTCGCAACGAAGGCGTGCTGCAGCTCTCTTTAAACGCCGATCCGCAGTTTGACGAGCCGCCGAAAGAGAGCCACGGCGAGCAAATTATTATCGACCACCTTGGCCTGCGCCTGAATAACGCCCCGGCGGACAGCTGGCGTAAAGGTGTCGTCAGCTGGACCTGGCGTATCAAAGTGCTGATGCACCTCGAAACCGAGCTGATGGGCACCGTGCGCGAGCGCGCGGAGGACGAAGCCATCAACGTCTTCGCCCGTAACCTGCACGACCTCCTGATGGCCGCGCCCGCCGGGCTGCGCGCCACCATGGGACTCGATCCGGGCCTGCGCACCGGGGTGAAAGTGGCCGTCGTCGACGCCACCGGTAAACTGGTCGCCACCGATACCATCTATCCCCATACCGGCCAGGCCGCCAAAGCGGCCGTCGTCGTCGCCGCGCTGTGTGAAAAGTACAATGTTGAGCTGGTGGCCATCGGCAATGGTACCGCCTCGCGTGAAACCGAGCGTTTCTTCCTCGACGTGCAGAAGCAGTTCCCGAAAGTCACCGCCCAGAAGGTGATCGTCAGCGAAGCCGGGGCTTCCGTTTACTCCGCCTCCGAGCTGGCGGCCCAGGAGTTCCCGGACCTCGACGTGTCGCTGCGCGGCGCGGTCTCCATCGCCCGCCGTCTGCAGGATCCCCTGGCCGAGCTGGTGAAAATCGACCCGAAATCGATTGGCGTCGGCCAGTATCAGCACGATGTCAGCCAGACCCAACTGGCGCGTAAGCTGGACGCAGTGGTGGAAGACTGCGTGAACGCCGTCGGCGTTGACCTGAACACCGCCTCCGTTCCGCTGCTGACCCGCGTCGCCGGCCTGACCCGCATGATGGCGCAGAACATCGTTGCCTGGCGCGACGAGAACGGCCAGTTCCAGAATCGCCAGCAGTTGCTGAAGGTCAGCCGTCTGGGGCCGAAAGCCTTTGAACAGTGCGCCGGCTTCCTGCGTATCAACCATGGCGATAACCCGCTGGATGCCTCCACCGTGCACCCGGAAGCCTATCCGGTGGTCGAGCGCATTCTGGCCGCCACCCAACAGGCGCTGAAAGATCTGATGGGCAACAGCAGCGAACTGCGTCATCTGAAGGCCGTGGATTTCACCGATGAGAAGTTCGGCGTTCCGACCGTCACCGACATTATCAAAGAGCTGGAAAAACCGGGCCGCGATCCGCGTCCGGAGTTTAAGACGGCGAAGTTCGCCGACGGCGTAGAGACCATGAACGATCTGCTGCCGGGGATGATCCTGGAAGGCGCCGTCACCAACGTCACCAATTTCGGCGCGTTTGTCGATATCGGCGTCCATCAGGATGGACTGGTACACATTTCGTCGCTTTCTGACCGGTTTGTTGAAGATCCGCACACCGTGGTGAAAGCGGGCGACATCGTGAAGGTCAAAGTCATGGAAGTCGATCTGCCGCGTAAACGTATCGCTCTGACCATGCGTCTCGACGAGCAGCCAGGCGACAGCAACGCCCGCCGCGGCGGCGGTCAGGATCGCCCCCAGGGCAACCGCCCGGCCGCGAAAGCCGCCAAACCCCGCGGTCGCGAGGCACAGCCTGCCGGTAACAGCGCAATGATGGATGCCCTCGCTGCGGCGATGGGTAAAAAACGCTAATCTCTCCCTGCCCCTTTTCAGGGGCAGTTTTCATTTTTTATCCCCTGGCGATACGGCCGCCATTACGCGCAAAACGGGTTCAGTCATTTCTGATAATCTGCATTAATTCCGTTAAGGAAAGGTCGCGAAATTATTATTTTCATTTCGTTAACTTAAGAAACCTTAATTAAACATTAGATCGCCGAAATAATATTTTGCGCTATTTGATCACCGACTGGATTTTGCGGCATATCAATAAAAAGGTGATTTTCGCTATAAAAATAGCGCGAAGCGCATCATATGTATTGATGATAAAAACCATTCTCATTATCATCACTTTCAGAACGTTTTTTCCTTTTTCGTTGGCTACGGTCCCCGGCGCAGCTGCCTCCAGGCGTCCGGAAAATTCTTCTTCGGTTAGCGATAGACAAGTAGGCCCTATGCAATTCACACCTGATAGTGCGTGGAAAATTACCGGATTCTCCCGCGATATTAGCCCAGCATACCGTCAGAAATTACTCTCCCTCGGCATGCTGCCCGGTTCCTCATTTCATGTGGTTCGCGTAGCGCCACTCGGCGATCCTGTTCATATTGAAACCCGACGCGTCAGTCTGGTATTACGCAAAAAAGATCTCGCCTTAATCGAACTGGAAGCGGTTGCACAATAACGGCTGGCCCGGCACAAGAGTCTGAAATATGAAAAAATTAACCGTTGGTTTAATTGGTAATCCTAATTCTGGCAAGACCACCTTATTTAATCAGCTGACCGGTGCCCGCCAGCGCGTAGGCAACTGGGCCGGGGTCACCGTTGAGCGTAAAGAGGGCGTTTTCGCCACCACTGACCATCAGGTCACGCTGGTCGACCTCCCGGGGACCTACTCCCTGACCACCATCTCTTCGCAGACCTCGCTGGACGAGCAGATTGCCTGCCACTACATCCTGAGCGGCGACGCCGACATGCTGATTAACGTGGTTGATGCCTCCAACCTTGAGCGAAACCTTTATCTGACGCTGCAGCTGCTCGAGCTGGGGATCCCCTGCGTCGTCGCGCTGAACATGCTGGATATCGCCGAAAAGCAGCAGGTGCGTATCGATATCGACGCCCTCGCCGCCCGTCTCGGCTGCCCGGTCATTCCGCTGGTCTCAACCCGCGGACGCGGAATCGAAGCGCTGAAGATTGCCCTCGACCGTCATCAGGCGAACAGCGATATTGAGCTGGTTCACTATCCGCAGCCGCTGCTGCGCGAAGCTGACCTGCTGGCGCAGCAAATGTCAGCGCAGATCCCGACCCGGCAGCGGCGCTGGCTGGGTCTGCAGATGCTGGAGGGCGATATCTACAGCCGGGCCTATGCCGGCGACGCCGCCGATAAACTGGATATTGCTCTGGCGAATCTCAGCGACGTGATCGACGACCCGGCGTTGCATATCGCAGACGCACGCTATCAGACCATCGCCGCCATTTGCGACGCCGTCAGCAACACCCTGACCGCCGAGCCGAGCCGCTTCACCGCGGCGATGGACAAAGTGATCCTCAACCGCTTCCTCGGGTTGCCGATTTTTCTCTTTGTCATGTACCTGATGTTCCTGCTGGCGATAAACATCGGCGGCGCGCTGCAGCCGATTTTTGATGCCGGTTCGGTCGCGGTCTTTATTCACGGTATTCAATGGCTGGGCTACACCCTGCACTTCCCGGACTGGCTGACCGTGTTCCTCGCCCAGGGGATCGGCGGCGGTATCAACACCGTGCTGCCGCTGGTGCCGCAGATCGGCATGATGTATCTGTTCCTCTCCTTCCTTGAGGACTCCGGCTACATGGCGCGCGCCGCCTTTGTCATGGACCGCCTGATGCAAGCCCTCGGCCTGCCGGGGAAATCCTTTGTCCCGTTGATTGTCGGTTTCGGCTGCAACGTGCCGTCGGTGATGGGCGCCCGTACCCTTGACGCGCCGCGCGAGCGTCTGATGACCATTATGATGGCGCCGTTTATGTCCTGCGGCGCGCGGCTGGCGATCTTCGCCGTCTTCGCAGCCGCGTTCTTTGGTCAGAACGGTGCGCTGGCGGTCTTCTCGCTCTACGTACTGGGCATTGTGATGGCCATTCTCACCGGCCTGATGCTGAAGCACACCATTATGCGTGGCGAAGCCTCGCCATTCGTGATGGAGCTGCCGGTGTACCACGTCCCGCACATCAAGAGCCTGATTATCCAGACCTGGCAGCGCCTGAAAGGCTTTGTGCTGCGCGCCGGGAAGGTGATCGTCATTGTCAGCATCTTCCTCAGCGCGCTGAACAGCTTCTCGCTGAGCGGTAAGGTCGTCGACAACATCAACGACTCCGCGCTGGCCTCGGTGAGCCGGGTCATTACGCCGGTGTTTAAACCAATCGGCGTGCATGAAGATAACTGGCAGGCCACCGTCGGCCTGTTTACCGGCGCGATGGCGAAGGAGGTGGTGGTCGGTACGCTGAACACCCTCTATACCGCCGAAGATATCCAGAATGAGGAATTCAATCCGCAGACCTTCAGCCTCGGCGAAGAACTGCTGGCTGCTGTCGACGAGACATGGCAGGGACTGAAAGACACCTTCAGCCTCAGCGTCCTGGCCAACCCCATCGAAGCCAGCAAAGGCGATGGCGAGATGGCCACCGGCGCCATGGGCGTGATGGGCAGTAAATTTGGCAGCGCGGCGGCGGCATACAGCTACCTGATCTTCGTTCTGCTCTATATTCCCTGCATCTCGGTGATGGGCGCCATCGCCCGCGAATCGAGCCGCGGCTGGATGACCTTCTCCATCCTGTGGGGGCTGAATATCGCCTATTCGCTCTCGACGCTCTATTACCAGACCGTGAGCTTTAGCGACCATCCGCGCTACAGCCTGGTGTGTATCCTGGCAGTGGTGTTGTTCAACGTGGTGCTCTTCGGCCTGCTGCGCCGGGCGCGCAGCCGGGTGGACGTCTCGCTGCTGGCCACCCGAAAAACGCCGGCCTCCTGCTGTTCCAGCCCGGCTGGCGATTGCCACTAAGGAGGGTCTGTGGCGTCGTTAATGGAAGTCCGCGATATGTTGGCCCTGCAGGGTCGTATGGAGGCGAAACAGCTCAGCGCCCGCCTGCGGACGCCTCAGCCGCTGATTGACGCGATGCTGGAACGGATGGAAGCCATGGGTAAGGTGGTACGGATCAGCGAAACGAGCGAGGGCTGTCTCTCAGGCAGCTGTAAAAGCTGTCCTGAAGGGAAAGCGGCGTGCCAGCAGGAGTGGTGGGCGCTGCGATGAAAGGAGTCAGGCCTGGTCGTGCAACGGGTAAAACGAGTAAGAAAGCAGTGAAAAACGGGCCAACAGGCCCGTTTTTTATGACTGGATTATTTATAAACGTCAGCGTTAGCGTGTACGGTTTTTTCGTTTTTCTGCCCGGCAATCACCACAAAGTATTTCCCACCCAGCTCATCGGCTTTTTTAGACAGATCGCGTCGGGCGTCCATCGGTGACGTCGTCCTGGAGGTCGTGATGCTGCCGACCTTGGTCAAATTCATCTTCGCCACGTCTTCTTTTTGGATCTCTTTCGCGGCAAATGCGCCAAAAGACAGGGTGCCAATCACCAGAGATGCAACCATTCCTGTAACAAGTTTCATAGCCTCTACTCTCCATAAGGTTGTTATTGTAGGTCACGGTGGCGGAATGAAATAATCAACCACCGTAACAACCTAAGTATTGCTAGGAATGGCCCTTTTACCATGGCGCGGCAAAAAAAATTACCCCAGCCGCGTTTTCAACGCCAGCAGCGGCTCGCAGAAGGCCGCGGGATGGGAAACAAACGGCGCATGCGCCGCCTTATCGAAGAGGATTGACTCGCTTTCCGGCCACAGCTCATCCAGCAGCGGGACAATCTTGCGCGGCACCAGTCCGTCCAGCCGGCCATACAGCCGCAGAAGCGGTATCGGCAACCCAACCAGCGCCTGGCGCAGATCGACGGTTCTGAGGATCTCCAGTCCGCCGTTCAGCGCCTCGGCGGAAGGCATCGGCAGCGAGAGCACGGCCTGCTTTAACGCCCGCGCATCCTGACGCGCGCTCTCTGTGCCCATGGTTTGCAGAGCGAGGAATCGCTCGACGGTGCGCTGGAAATCGTCGCTCAGCTGCTGCTGAAACCCGGCCAGCACCTCGGGCTTGATGCCGGGCCAGTCGTCACAAGCCGCGAAACAGGGGGAAGAGGCCACCGTCACCAGCGCCTGCACGCGTTCCGGGTGCATCATCGCCACCTGGCTGGCGACCAGCCCACCCAGACTCCAGCCCAGCCATACCGCCTGAGGAGGAGCCTGCTCCAGCACCCGCTGCGCCATCGCCTCCAGCGACATCGCCCCATATCCGCCGCTGCGGCCATAGCCCGGCAGGTCCACCAGGTGGAGGGTAAAATGCGAAGCCAGCTGCGGCGTGATGCAATCCCATACCTGAGCGTTCAGCCCCCAGCCGTGCAGCAGCACAAGATGACAATCACCTTCGCCGATTGTTTGCCACCAGATGTCGTTCATCCGTTACCGTTCTCTTTTTACTGGACAGAAGGCCAAATATGCTAACAGCACACAGCTTATGCTGGCTATGCCAAATGCCGCTGGCGCTCGCCCACTGGGGGTTCTGCTCTCGTTGCAGCCGCGCCCTGCTCGCCTGCCCCCCGCTCTGCCCGCAGTGTGGCCTGCCGGCGGCGACATCCCATCACCCCTGCGGCCGCTGCCTGCAAAAGCCGCCTCCCTGGCATCGGCTGGTGGCGGTCAACGACTATCGCCCACCGCTGAGCGGTCTGGTCCAGCAGTTGAAGTTTCACCATCGTCCGGAGCTGGGGCCCGCCCTCGCGCGCCTGCTGCTGCTGCGTCTTCTGCAGTGTGACGATTTGCCGCCGGTGGACGGTATGGTCGGCGTACCGCTGTGGCATCGCCGCCGCTGGCGCCGGGGTTATAATCAGTGTGACGAACTGTGCCGACCGTTAGCCCGCTGGCGAGGTTGCGTCTGGCATCGGGAAGGCCTGACTCGCCAGCGAGCCGGCGCCGTCCAACATTCGCTCAATGCCCGCCAGCGCAGGCAGAACCTGAAAAATGCCTTTCAGCTTGAATTTGCCGTGGAGGGACTCCATATCGCTATCGTGGATGATGTCGTCACGACCGGCAGCACCGTCGCCGAGATATCCCGCCTGCTTTTGCGAAACGGCGCCGCGACGGTTCAGGTATGGTGTTTGTGCCGTACCTTGTAGACCCCCGCTGATGGGCGTATTATAACCCAGTAAAATAGTCAACTATTAGGCCAACGCTATGATCCGTATTTCCGATGCTGCACAAGCGCACTTTGCCAAACTGCTGGCAAATCAGGAAGAAGGGACGCAAATTCGCGTATTTGTGATTAATCCCGGCACCCCAAACGCTGAGTGCGGCGTATCTTACTGCCCACCGGATGCGGTGGAAGACACCGACACGGCGCTGAAATTTGAACAGCTGACCGCCTATGTCGATGAGCTCAGCGCGCCCTATCTGGAAGACGCTGAAATTGATTTCGTCACCGACCAGCTTGGCTCGCAGCTGACGCTGAAAGCGCCGAACGCCAAGATGCGCAAAGTCTCTGACGATGCCCCGCTGATGGAGCGCGTCGAGTACCTGCTGCAGTCGCAGATTAACCCGCAGCTGGCGGGCCACGGCGGCCGCGTGTCGCTGATGGAGATCACCGACGACGGTCTGGCTATTCTGCAGTTCGGCGGCGGATGCAACGGCTGTTCGATGGTTGACGTGACCCTGAAAGAAGGCATTGAAAAGCAGCTGCTGAACGAGTTTCCGGAGCTGAAAGGGGTTCGCGATCTGACCGAGCATCAGCGCGGCGAGCACTCCTACTACTAAGCCCTTCCTCCGGCGGCACCCTGCCGCCGGTCCTCCCTGGCCCTTTCTGTGTTACCGCGCAACATCTCCCGCTAAATGACCGGCAAAAACCGGGGAAAGAGTATGACTTAAGTCTCATATTTAACATTTTCCCCCGTCAGGTGATTCTCAACCCTCACATGTTACCCGTATCATCCACTTCAGGCACCACCGGCAAAAAAATAGCCAGCTATCCTTTCTCTGGGTAAGGATAATGCAAGTATTTACGGTGCCAGACTATTTTGCTCCCACATGGGGCAGATGTCTTACAGGTTGAATCTTTGACGTTACCCATAACAAATTAAGGCCAGGTAAATCATGCCATTAATCATCGTTGCTATCGGGGTTGCCCTGTTATTGCTGTTAATGATCCGTTTCAAAATGAACGGCTTCATTGCGCTGGTTCTGGTGGCGCTCGCCGTCGGATTAATGCAGGGTATGCCGCTGGATAAAGTGATCGTCTCCATCAAGAACGGCGTTGGCGGCACCCTCGGCAGCCTCGCGCTGATCATGGGCTTCGGGGCTATGCTCGGTAAACTGCTGGCAGACTGCGGCGGCGCCCAGCGTATCGCCACCACCCTTATCAATAAGTTCGGTAAGAAGCATATTCAGTGGGCGGTTGTGCTGACCGGCTTCACCGTCGGCTTCGCGCTGTTCTATGAAGTGGGCTTCGTGCTGATGCTGCCGCTGGTGTTTACCATCGCCGCCTCGGCCCGCATCCCGCTGCTGTACGTCGGTGTCCCGATGGCCGCCGCGCTCTCTGTCACCCACGGCTTCCTGCCGCCGCATCCGGGTCCGACCGCGATTGCCACCATCTTCCATGCCGATATGGGCAAAACGCTGCTCTACGGCACCATTCTGGCTATCCCGACGGTTATCCTGGCAGGGCCGGTGTTTGCGCGCTTCCTGAAAGGCATTGATAAGCCGATCCCGGAAGGCCTGCATAACCCGAAAGTATTCACTGAAGAAGAGATGCCTGGCTTTGGCGTCAGCGTCTGGACCTCGCTGGTACCGGTGATCCTGATGGCGATGCGCGCCGTGGCCGAGATGATCCTGCCGAAGGGCCACGCCTTCCTGCCGATTGCTGAGTTCTTCGGCGACCCGGTGATGGCCACCCTGATTGCGGTACTGATCGCCCTGTTCACCTTCGGTTTGAACCGCGGCCGCTCCATGGAGCAGATCAACGATACCCTGACTTCTTCTATTAAAATCATCGCGATGATGCTGTTGATCATCGGCGGCGGCGGCGCCTTCAAACAGGTGCTGGTGGATAGCGGCATGGATAAATACATCGCCTCTATCATGCACGAATCGAACATGTCTCCGCTGTTTATGGCGTGGTCAATCGCCGCAGTGCTGCGTATCGCGCTGGGTTCGGCGACCGTTGCCGCCATCACCGCAGGCGGGATTGCAGCGCCGCTGATCGCCACCACCGGCGTCAGCCCGGAACTGATGGTTATCGCCGTTGGCTCCGGCAGCGTTATCTTCTCTCACGTCAACGATCCGGGTTTCTGGCTGTTCAAAGAGTACTTTAACCTGACCATCGGCGAGACCATCAGGTCCTGGTCGGTGCTGGAAACCATTATCTCAGTATGCGGCCTGGTAGGCTGTCTGCTGCTGGGGATGGTGGTGTAAGGAGACTCCCGCACAGAAAAAGGCCGGTCCGCATAATGCGGACCGGCCTTTTTTATCGGACATGCTCATCGCCGCGCAGCAAACGACGCGGCGGGAAGTCATCTGGCGGCGGCTTTCTTGCTCGCCGCCTTGCGCCGTTTATCCAGATCCTTAATCAGCTTATTGACCTGTTCATCGGCAAACATCTGCTCCAGGGTGACGGACAGCTTCCGGCGCCAGTTCGGGTACTCAGTGCTGGTGCCCGGAATGTTAACCGGCGACGCCATCTCCAGCCAGTCTTCCGGCTGCAGGCCCAGTAGCGCACTGTTACTGTCGGCAATGTAACGCTGCATCCCCCGGTTGAGGATCCCGGTCATGCTCATCAGAGAGGCCTTATGCCCGGCACGTTTGGGCAGACAGCCGTACTTATGCAACGCATCCAGCAGCCCTTGCTTCGCCAGCTCGCGGTCCTGGTACAGCCCGCGCAGCACCACCTCATCAGGATAGAGCCCCAGCGCTTTACCTAGCGTCAGATCGCCGCTTTCCCAGTAGCCGCGGAGGGTGGGCAGGTCGTGCGTCGTCGCCACAGCCATTGATTGCTCCGGGTACAGCGCCGGCGCGCGGAACGTTTTCTCTGCATCACTCTCAAAATAGAGCACCTTATAAGAATAGACGCCGCTGTTGCGTAACTTGCTGACAATCTCCACCGGTACCGTGCCCAGGTCTTCGCCGATCACCATGCAGCGATGACGCTGGCTTTCCAGCGCCAGAAGCGACAGCAGATCGTCGACGGGATACTGAACGTAAGCGCCATGGTCGGCGGTTTCACCATAGGGGATCCACCACAAACGCAGCACCGACATCACGTGATCGATGCGCAGCGCGCCGCAGTTCTGCATATTGGCGCGCAGCAGATCAATAAACGGCTCATAGGCGCGAGCGGCAATAATATGCGGATCCATCGGCGGCAGGCCCCAGTTCTGGCCCAGCGGGCCCAGAATATCCGGCGGCGCGCCCACGGACGCTTTCAGGCAGTACAGCTCACGGTCGCACCAGGTCTCCGACCCGCCTTCGGCGACGCCCACCGCCAGATCGCGGTAGAGGCCAATCGGCATCCCGTCGCGCTGGCTGGTTTCCCAGCAGGCGGCGAACTGGCTCCAGGCCAGCCACTGCAGCCAGAGATAGAAACTGACGTCGTCCTCATGCTCAATGCAGAAGGCTTTCACCTCCGGGCTGTCGATATCCTGAAAGGCCTTCGGCCAGGCCGGCCAGCCCCAGCGCAGCGGGTCCTGTTGTACCTGCCAGGCGTGCAGCGCATCGAAAGCGGCCTGCCAGTAGAGGCTTTCCCCTTCGCGCAGAACAAACTCGCGGAACGCCGTCATCTGCTCATCTTCACGACGAGAGAATCGTTTCCACGCCATACGCAGCGCGGTCATTTTCAGCGTGGTGACCGCGGTATAGTCGACATCATCCGTTTGCCGCGCCGCCTGCAAGGCCTGCTGGGTCGCTGCGGACTGCCACCACGCCTGCGCCTCTTCGCTACGCTGGAAATCTTCAACCGCATTAACGTCGATGTAGATGACGTTCAGCCAGCGACGTGAAGACGGGCTATACGGACTGGCGCTCTCCGGGTTCGCCGGATAGAGAGCATGTATCGGGTTAAGGCCAATAAACGACCCGCCGCGGCGGGCGATTTCCGGCAACATGGCCCGCAGATCGCCAAAATCGCCGATCCCCCAGTTTTTCTCCGAGCGCAGGGTATAAAGCTGCACGCAGGTGCCCCACAGCTTTTTCCCCTCTTTCAGCGGCTGCGGTTCATAGCAGCGCGCCGGCGCGACAATGGTCCGGCAGTGCCAACGCTCTCCCTCCTGGGTGAGCGTCAGGGAGTGGTACCCCTCCGGCAGTTTAGCCGGCAGCGGCAGCGTCTCGCCGCCGCGGGTTTTCCCTTGATACTGCTTACCGTCCTCAGTGGTCAGGATCCACTGATACTCACCGCGTCCTGCCACCGGCAGCGACATTTTTTTGCCGTGGGTGAAAATTTTCACGTTCGGCAGCGGGTTAACCGCCACTTTCGTGGCGGCGGTAGAGCGATGCATCGCATCCAGCAGGCGCTGTTTGGTGACAGCCGCGATAGACTGCGGCTTACCGTGCGCATTGATATAGCTGGGGCTGATGCCCGCCGCCAGCGCGGCATTATCGAGGCGTTTACTCTCCATAGGCCTTCCTTTAGCGTTTCGCCTGCCAGATACGTTGCTGATAATCGCGGATCGAGCGGTCGGAGCTGAACATGCCGCAGCGCGCGGTGTTGAGGATAGCCGCGCGGGTCCAGGCCTCCTGGTCGCGATACAGCTCATCTACCCGTTTTTGCGCCGCTACGTAGGCTTCGAAATCGGCCAGCACCAGGTACGGATCGCCGCCCTGCAGCAGGCTGTGCAGCATCTGATCGAAGGCATGCTTGTCGCCGTTGCTATAGGTGCCGTTCTCCAGCTCCTTAAGCACCGCATCGAGCAGCTTGTCTTTTTTACGCCATTTCAGCGGATCGTAGCCTTTCGCTTTCAGGGCTTTCACCTCTTCAACCGTGTGGCCGAAGATAAAGATGTTTTCCTCGCCCACCTGCTCAGCGATTTCCACGTTAGCGCCATCCAGCGTCCCGACGGTCAGCGCGCCGTTCAGCGCCAGCTTCATGTTGCCGGTGCCAGAGGCTTCTTTACCCGCGGTGGAGATCTGCTCGGAGATATCCGCCGCCGGGATCAGTTTTTCCGCTGCCGATACACAATAGTCCGGCAGGAAGACCACCTTCAGCTTATCGCCGACTTTCGGGTCATTGTTGATCGCTTCCGCTACCTTATTGATGGCAAAAATAATGTTTTTCGCCAGATAGTAGCCCGGCGCCGCTTTCGCGCCGAACAGGAAGACGCGCGGCACGCGGTCCGCCTGCGGGTTTTCGCGGATCTCTTTGTACAGCGCAAGAATATGCAGCAGGTTAAGGTGCTGACGCTTGTACTCGTGCAGGCGTTTGATCTGAATATCGAAAATCGCCTGCGGGTTGATCTCAATCCCGGTACGCTGCTTCACAAACTCGGCCAGATGAACTTTGTTGGCCTGCTTGATATCGCGATAGGTCTGACGGAATGCCGCATCGTCAGCGTATTTTTCCAGATTGATCAGCTGGTCGAGGTCATTGGCCCACTCTTTTTTCAGCGTCTCATCCAGCAGCGAGGCCAGCGCCGGGTTGCACTGCTTGATCCAGCGGCGCGGCGTGATGCCGTTGGTCACGTTATGGAATTTGTTCGGCCACAGCTGGTTATATTCCGGGAACAAATCTTTTACCACCAGGTCCGAGTGCAACGCCGCCACGCCGTTGACAGCAAAGCCGCCCACCACGCACATGTTGGCCATCCGAACCTGCTTGTCATGCACCACCGCCAGCTTCGCCCAGACCTGCTTATCGCCCGGCCAGGTTTTGTCCACCAGCTGTTTAAAGCGGTCGTTGATTTCTTTAATGATCTGCATATGGCGCGGCAGCAGCGCTTTCACCAGCTTCTCATCCCAGCACTCCAGCGCTTCCGGCATCAGGGTGTGGTTGGTGTAAGCAAAGGTTTTACTGGTGATCGCCCAGGCGTCGTCCCAGCTCAGCTGGTGCTCGTCGATCAGCACGCGCAGCAGCTCCGGAATGGCGATGGTCGGGTGCGTATCGTTCAGCTGGATCACTTCGTAATCCGCCAGCTCGGCCAGCTTGCGGCCTGCCAGATGATGACGACGCAGGATATCGGCCACTGAGCAGGCGCACTGGAAGTACTGCTGCATCAGGCGCAGTTTTTTACCGGCCTGATGGTTGTCGTTCGGGTACAGCACCTTGGTCAGTTTTTCCGCGTCGATGCCCTGCTGCTCGGCGCGCAGGAAATCGCCATCGTTGAATTTGGTCAGGTTGAACGGATGAGCGTGTTTGGCCTGCCACAGACGCAGCGGCTGGGCGACGTTGTTGCGATAGCCAAGCACCGGCAGGTCCCAGGCTTCGCCGGTAATGACGAACGCCGGCTGCCATTCGCCGTTTTTGCTGACTTTCCCGCCGATGCCGACCTGGACATCCAGCGCCTCGTTATGGCGGAACCACGGGTAGCTGTTACGCCCCCAGTCGTCCGGGGCTTCCATCTGCTGGCCATCGTCAAAGGACTGGCGGAACAGACCATACTGATAGTTGAGGCCGTAACCGGTCGCCGACTGCCCCACCGTCGCCATGGAGTCGAGGAAGCAGGCTGCCAGACGTCCCAGGCCGCCGTTACCCAGCGCCGGGTCTGTCTCTTCTTCCAGCAGATCGGTGAGGTTGACGTCGTAGCCTTTCAGTGCGTCGCTGACGCCCTCGTACCAGCCCAGGTTGAGCAGGTTGTTGCCGGTCAGGCGACCAATCAGAAACTCCATCGAGATGTAGTTAACGTGACGCTGTCCTTGCGCCGGTTTCGCTACCGGCTGCGCCGCCAGAAGTTCCGCCAGCGCTCCGCTGACCGCGCGCCACCATTGACGCTGTGTCATCTCGGAAGCGGACTGTAAACCAAAATGCTGCCACTGACGCGTCAGTGCAGCCTGAAACTGAGCTTTGTTAAATGAAGTCTGTGACATAATGAGATCCGGGTCCTTTACTAAAACGATGGCGCTAGTGTGCCGACCTCCCGATTCATCGTCCTCATCCCGACGGGGATTAGACAGGGAGGAGTGGCGGGGATGAGCGAAAAGTGTGATCCTGGACACTATAGTGTGGGTGAGAAGGCAAAAATATGCTGTAAAAATCACCGCGATATGACAATCGAGAGGTTACGTCCGCAGGGAAAAAATTTGTTACAGGCCAATACGCGCTAAAAATCTTTCCGCCTCTCGCCAGGTTATTAAAAAAATAAATAGAGAGCTCTGGAGAAATAAGCACATTTCATCACATTGATCCGCAAAAAAGATTACTTCTAAGAAATCTCTGACAATAATTTAATAAAAACAAACAACTACTCTTCACATAAAATAAATCTCTCCCCGCTCCGCCAGCCGCCGCCTGAAAACCGCTGGCGGCGAGTTCTGCCTGCGATTTTTCCCCATTCTCAACCAATGTCAAAATTTGTGACATAGAGCAAATTCAAGAGCATAAAGTTCGGACATAACTTGCAATAAATTTCATAATCACCGACCTTATTAGATATTAATTACGAAGCGCAAAAAAAATCGCAACCTCTCTCTTGCACAGCGAAATGTAGAACTATGTTGATTCCGTCCAAATTAAGTCGTCCGGTCCGCCTTGAACACACTGTGGTTCGTGAGCGTTTACTGGCGAAACTTTCCGGCGCGAACAATTATCGTCTCGTGCTGATCACCAGCCCTGCCGGGTACGGTAAAACAACGCTCATTTCTCAGTGGGCCGCGGGTAAAAACGATCTCGGGTGGTTTTCGCTGGACGAAGGCGACAATCAGCAGGAGCGTTTTGCCAGCTATCTGATCGCGGCGATCCAGCAGGCTACCGGCAACCACTGCGCGGCCAGTGAAGCGATGGTGCAAAAGCGCCAGTACGCCAGCCTCTCCTCTCTTTTTGCGCAGCTGTTTATTGAACTCGCCGACTGGCAGCGCCCGCTGTACCTCGTCATTGATGATTATCACCTGATCAATAATCCGGTGATCCATGACGCGATGCGCTTTTTCCTGCGCCATCAGCCGGAGAATATGACCCTGGTGGTGCTGTCGCGTAACCTGCCGCAGTTGGGCATTGCCAACCTGCGCGTCCGCGATCAGCTTCTGGAGATTGGCAGCCAGCAGCTGGCCTTTACCCACCAGGAAGCGAAACAATTTTTCGACTGCCGTCTGACGTCGCCAATCGAAGCCGACGACAGCAGCCGGCTGTGCGACGATGTCGCCGGGTGGGCCACCGCGCTGCAGCTCATCGCCCTCTCCGCCCGCCAGAATAACTCTTCCGCCCAACACTCCGCCCGCCGCCTCGCCGGGATTAACGCCAGCCATCTGTCGGATTATCTGGTGGATGAAGTACTGGATAACGTCGACGCCCGCACGCGTAACTTTTTGCTGAAGAGTTCTCTGCTACGCTCGATGAACGACGCGTTAATCGTGCGCGTCACCGGTGAAGAGAATGGCCAGATGCAGCTGGAGGAGATCGAACGCCAGGGGCTATTCCTGCAGCGGATGGATGATTCCGGTGAATGGTTCCGCTATCACCCGCTGTTTGGCAGCTTCCTGCGCCAGCGTTGTCAGTGGGAGCTGGCGGTTGAACTGCCGGAGATCCACCGCGCTGCGGCGGAAAGCTGGATGGCGCAAGGGTTCCCCAGCGAGGCCATTCATCATGCGCTGGCCGCTGGCGATGCCAAAATGCTGCGCGATATCTTACTCAACCACGCCTGGGGCATGTTTAACCATAGCGAACTAGGGCTGCTGGAGCAGTCGCTGTCGGCGCTGCCCTGGTCAAATCTGCTGGAAAATCCGCGCCTGATCCTGCTGCAGGCCTGGCTGATGCAGAGCCAGCATCGTTACAGCGAAGTCAACACCCTGCTGGCGCGCGCCGAGCAGGAGATGAGTGTGGAAATGGACACCGCGATGCATGGCGATTTCAACGCGCTGCGCGCACAGGTAGCGATTAACGACGGCGACCAGGACGAAGCGGAACGTCTGTCGATGGTGGCCCTGGAAGAGTTGCCGCTGGCCAACTATTACAGCCGCATCGTCGCCACCTCGGTGCATGGCGAAGTCCTCCATTGCAAGGGGAAACTGACCAAATCCCTCGCCGTGATGCAGCAGACCGAACAGATGGCCCGCCGTCACGACGTGTGGCATTACGCGCTGTGGAGCATTATTCAGCAAAGTGAAATTCTCTTTGCCCAGGGCTTCCTGCAGGCTGCCTGGGAGAGCCAGGAGAAAGCCTTCCAGCTGGTGCGTGAACAGCACCTTGAGCAGTTGCCGATGCATGAGTTCCTGCTGCGCATCCGTTCTCAGCTGCTGTGGGCATGGGCGCGCCTCGACGAAGCTGAAGCCTGCGCCCGCCAGGGAATGGACGTTCTCTCAACTTATCAGCCGCAGCAGCAGCTGCAGTGTCTGGCGCTGATGGTCCAGTGCTCGCTGGCGCGCGGCGATCTCGATAATGCCCGTAGCCACCTGAACCGGCTGGAAAACCTGCTCGGTAACGGTCACTATCACAGCGACTGGGTCTCCAACGCCGATAAGGTGCGGGTGATCTACTGGCAGATGACCGGCGATAAAACCGCGGCGGCCAACTGGCTGCGACAGACGCCGAAGCCGGAATTCGCCAACAACCACTTCCTGCAGAGCCAGTGGCGCAACATTGCCCGGGCGCAGATCCTGCTGGGCGATTTCGAACCGGCGGAAATGGTGCTGGAAGAGCTGAACGAAAATGCGCGTTCGCTGCGTTTGATGAGCGATCTCAACCGCAACCTGCTGCTGCTCAACCAACTGTACTGGCAGGCAGGACGCAAGAGCGAAGCGCAGAAAGCCTTGCTCGAAGCCCTGACGCTCGCCAACCGCACCGGCTTTATCAACCACTTTGTGATTGAAGGCGAGGCGATGGCTCAGCAGCTGCGCCAGCTGATCCAGCTGAACACTCTGCCGGAGCTGGAGCAACACCGCGCCCAGCGTATTCTGCGCGACATCAACCAGCATCATCGCCACAAATTCGCCCACTTTGACGAAGGGTTCGTCGAGCGGCTGCTGAATCACCCGGAGGTGCCGGAGCTTATCCGCACCAGCCCGCTGACCCAGCGCGAATGGCAGGTGCTTGGCTTAATCTATTCCGGTTACAGCAACGAGCAGATTGCCGGCGAGCTTGACGTGGCGGCTACCACCATCAAGACACACATTCGCAACCTGTATCAGAAACTGGGCGTCGCCCACCGGCAAGACGCGGTGCAGCATGCTCAGCAGTTACTCAAGATGATGGGATACGGCGTCTGACGACGCCGTTGCCGTTTAGCACAGCTCCAGCTGGAGGTTGTTATCGGTGATGACCTTCAGCACGCCCGCCGGCGGCAGCACGTCGGTATAGACCGCATCGACCATACTGATACTACCCATATTGACCATCGCATTGCGGCCAAACTTGGTATGATCCACCACCAGCATCACGTGGCGTGAATTCTCAATGATCGCGCGCTTGGTGCGCACTTCATGATAATCAAACTCCAGCAGCGAGCCATCGCTGTCGACGCCGCTGATGCCAAGAATGCCGAAGTCGAGACGGAACTGCGAGATAAAATCCAGGGTCGCTTCCCCAATGATCCCGCCGTCGCGACTACGCAGTTCACCACCGGCGAGAATAATGCGGAAGTCCTCTTTCACCATCAGCGTGTTGGCCACGTTCAGGTTATTGGTGACAATGCGCAAATCGTGGTGATCGAGCAGGGCGTGCGCCACCGCTTCCGGCGTGGTGCCGATATCAATAAACAGCGTCGCCCCGTCGGGGATCTCGCTGGCTACCCGCCGGGCGATACGCTCTTTTTCCGCCGTCTGGGTCGCTTTGCGATCGTGCCAGGAGGTGTTCACCGAGCTGGAGGGCAGCGCCGCGCCGCCGTGATGACGGAGGATCATTTTCTGTTCGGCTAAATCATTCAGGTCGCGGCGGATGGTCTGCGGGCTGACCGCGAACTGCTCAACCAGCTCTTCCGTGCTGACGTAACCCTGTTTTTTTACCAGCTCGATAATCGCGTCATGACGTTGTGTTTGTTTCATGAAATATCCCTGGAAAAATGTCGCCTACCCGACCCCTGTCGGTAAGTCTTTATGCGCGTTTTCGCCCATGCAAGGTATCAACAAACGCCATCGCCAGGCCGGTCGCCAGACCAGCCACATGCGCGCCGTTAGCGATCGCCATGCCAAAAACGTCAAACCAGCCAGCAATTAACCACACTAAAGAAAAGAGTATCAACCCGCGCTGCAGATAAATACCGCTCTGCGGATCGCGCTCGCCCCGCAGCCAGACGTAGCCCATCAGCGCATAGACCACGCCCGATAAGCCGCCAAACCACGGGCCGCTAAACTGATGCTGCACGAAGCCGCTCAACAGGGCGCTGATAACGGTGATCACCACCAGTTTGCCGCTGCCGATGCGTTTTTCCACCGCGCCGCCGAGATACCACCACCATAGCAGGTTGAAGAGAATATGCATCAGCGAGAAATGCATGAAAGCATGGCTGAAATAGCGCCAGGCTTCGAACTGCAGCGAAGGATCGTAGGGCCAGGCCAGCCAAATCATCACCGGCTGATCGCCCAACAGATTTTGCAGGATAAACACCGCGATGCAGATGAGCAGAATCGCCCAGGTGAACGGGCCGGCGTTATGCCGCAGCGTGGCAAAGAAAGGAAAGCGCTGATAGCGCAACCCGCTATTGGTCTGTCCGGACTGCCAGCTCGCCGCCAGATAACGCGGGTCCGCCGGGTTCTCAAGGAAGCGGGCCAGCTCAGCCCTGACACGCCCGGCCTGACTCTCATCAGCCAGCCAGACGTCGCTCTGGGCGTGCTGCTGAATGGTCAGGATAATCCCCTGCGTCGCCATATAATCGACAAACGCCTGGGCCACCCGTGGATTGGCAAAAGAGGTAATCATTAACATGCAGCGAATCGCTTATTCCACACAAAGGGGGATAGTATACCTGCCAGCCGTTAAAACGTCCCGTGCGCCACTTCCGCCGGGAAATGGCGATGCCAGGCGTCGAACCCGCCATCAACGCTGTAGACCTTATCAAACCCCTGCTGTAGCAGATACTGCGCGGCGCCCTTGCTGCTGTTGCCGTGATAGCACATCACCATCACCGCCGTGTCAAAGTCGTGGTCACGCATAAACGCGCCCAGCGTATCGTTGGTCAGATGAAACGCGCCCGGCGTATGGCCCATCGCATAGCTTTGCGGATCGCGGATATCCACCAGCACCGCCGTCTGCTGATGCAGCTTCTGGTGCGCTTCTTCAACGTTGATACATTCAAACTGTTCCATGATTCTCTTCTCTTTCTCGTCATGACGGGCGATGGCCGGCCCAATTTTACCCTGTAGTGTACCGTCAGGCGGTAAAGAAACGCCAATATGTTACACCCATCACTCCAAAATGTTTTTTTGATGTTACCAAAAGCGCGTTTGTTTGCTATAGTGAGCGATATCGAGCATTTGTGAGCTTAAACGAAAGTGTGAGAGGGTAAGAACGTGGAAACCAAAGATCTGATTGTGATAGGCGGAGGCATCAACGGTGCCGGTATCGCGGCAGATGCCGCCGGGCGGGGTTTATCCGTACTGATGCTGGAAGCGCGCGATCTCGCCTGCGCTACCTCCAGCGCCAGTTCCAAACTTATCCACGGCGGGCTACGCTACCTCGAACACTATGAGTTCCGCCTGGTCAGCGAAGCGCTGGCCGAGCGTGAAGTGCTGTTAAAAATGGCTCCGCATATCGCCTTCCCGATGCGCTTTCGTCTCCCGCATCGTCCGCATCTGCGTCCGGCATGGATGATCCGTATCGGCTTGTTTATGTACGATCATCTGGGCAAACGCACCAGCCTGCCGGGCTCCACCGGCTTGCGTTTTGGCGCAGAATCGGTACTTAAGCCGGAAATTGTGCGCGGTTTCGAATATTCCGACTGCTGGGTCGACGATGCCCGCCTGGTGCTGGCCAACGCGCAGATGGTTGTCCGCAAAGGCGGCGAAGTGCGGACCCGCACTCGCGCCATCTCGGCAAAACGAGAGAATGGCCTGTGGGTGGTGGAAGCGGAAGATATCGATAGCGGCGAGAAGTTTACCTGGAAGGCGCGCGGTCTGGTCAATGCCACCGGTCCATGGGTCAAACAGTTCTTCGACGAAGGGATGCATCTGCGCTCGCCTTACGGTATCCGCCTGATCAAGGGCAGCCACATCGTGGTGCCGCGAGTGCATACTCAGAAGCAGGCCTATATTCTGCAAAACGAAGATAAACGTATTGTGTTTGTTATCCCGTGGATGGATGAGTTCTCCATCATCGGCACGACGGACGTCGAGTATAAGGGCGATCCGAAAGCGGTAGCCATTGATGATAAAGAGATTAATTACCTGCTGAACGTCTATAACGCGCACTTTAAAAAGACTCTCAGCCGGGACGATATCGTCTGGACCTACTCCGGCGTCCGTCCGCTGTGTGATGACGAGTCGGATTCGCCGCAGGCGATCACCCGCGACTACACGCTGGATATTCACGATGAGAACGGCCAGGCGCCGCTGCTCTCCGTCTTCGGCGGGAAGCTGACCACCTATCGCAAGCTGGCCGAGCATGCGCTGGAAAAACTGACTCCCTATTACAAAGGAATCGGCCCGGCATGGACCAAAACCGCGGTGCTCCCCGGCGGCGATATCGGCGGCGACCGCGACGACTATGCAGCAAAACTACGCCGTCGCTTCCCGTTCATCAGCGAATCACTGGCCCGCCATTATGCCCGCACCTACGGGAGCAATAGCGAGTGGATCCTGAAGGAAGCCAGCGCCCTGAGCGATCTGGGGGAAGATTTCGGCCATGAGTTTTATGAAGCCGAGCTGAAGTATCTGGTTGAGCACGAATGGGTGCGCAGCCTGGATGACGCCATCTGGCGTCGTACCAAACAGGGCATGTGGCTGAATGGCGAGCAGCAAGCGCGCATCAGCGAATGGCTGGCGCAGCATGCGGGAAAGTCTGAACTGTCGTTAGCGTCCTGACATCGCGTGGCGCCAGGAGAGAAATACCCGGGCTATGGCTTGCGCTTGGCCCGGATACCTGTTCACAAATTAAACGAGACTTTTTTTCCAGTCGGCAACGTGACATTTATACTGAGTTCTCCCCCCAATGCCGCAATGTAGCGTTTTAGGGTCGAAAGCCGCGGATCGTTATCAGCCTGTTCCATTTTAGCGATCGTTGGCTGCTTTACCCCCATAGCCGCAGCCATCTCTGTTTGCGACATTTGCAACTCTTCTCGAAGCAAGTTTAAAGCGACAGACTGGCGTATCTCTGCCGCTTTCGCTGCAATACGCTGCTGGCTTTCAGGACTCTGTTTCGCCATGAGTTCTTTTAGCGTGGCCATTATCGCTCCTTAGTCAGGTGTTGGCTGAATTCTCTGTCAGCCAGAGTAATCATCTCTTTGTAAAAACGTTTCTCATTCATGCCATCCTTATTGCCCGCACATAAAACGATAGCTTTCCGCAGAGGATCAAAAGCAAAAAAGGCGCGGATGGGGAGCCCATGATGCTGAACCCGGAGTTCTTTCATATTCTGAAACGTTGAATCTTTCACCGTATCAACATACGGGCGCCCAAGCTGCGGACCAAACTCAGACAAGATGAGCATCGTGGCCAACATATCCTCTTTTAAAGCTCTACTTTGTAATTCGAACCAGGCATCAAACGTATCCGTCGTTTCTACATCCCACATAGGCGATCCCTCATAGCCTAAAGGCTATCATCCATATTATAGCCATTAGGCTATGAACGTAAACTTATTGAGCATTTATCGTACTGCTGGCGAATTCACGTCAATAGTATATTCCCGCAATAGCCTGAATCCTCCCCGGCACTTTTCCGAATAAAACGTTCTCCGCACAGACAGAAACGGGGCCAAATGGCCCCGTTGAGTTGCATTGACTGGCTTACAGCCTTACCGGGTCGATATGCCAGATATATTTCGCGTACTCCTGGATCGTCCGGTCAGAGGAGAAGTAGCCCATGTTGGCAATATTCAGCATCGCTTTATAGGCCCACTCTTCCGGATGTTGATACAGCTCGTCGACGCGATCCTGACAGTCCACATAGCTGCGATAGTCCGCCAGCACCTGGTAGTGGTCGCCAAAGTTAATCAGCGAATCCAGCAGGTCGCGGTAGCGCCCCGGTTCCGCCGGGCTGAACACGCCGGTACCGATCTGCGTCAGCGCCTGGTGAAGCTCTTCATCCTGCTCGTAGTATTCGCGTGGTTTATAGCCGCTGCGACGTAGCTCCTCCACCTCTTCCGCGGTGTTGCCGAAGATAAAGATATTCTCTTCGCCCACGTGCTCCTGCATCTCCACGTTCGCCCCGTCGAGGGTGCCGATAGTCAGCGCTCCGTTAAGGGCAAACTTCATATTGCTGGTGCCGGAAGCTTCAGTGCCTGCGAGGGAGATCTGTTCCGACAGGTCTGCCGCCGGAATAATCAGCTGCGCCAGGCTGACGCTGTAGTTGGGGATAAAGACCACCTTCAGCTTGTCGCCAATCTGCGGATCGTTATTGATCACCGCGGCCACATCGTTGATCAGGTGAATAATATGCTTGGCCATGTAGTAAGCCGAGGCCGCCTTACCGGCGAAAATGTTCACTCGCGGCACCCACTCCGCCTGCGGATCGGCTTTGATCCGGTTATAGCGGGTAATAACGTGCAGCACATTCATCAGCTGGCGTTTGTACTCATGGATGCGTTTGATCTGCACATCAAACAACGCCTTCGGATTCACCACCACATTAAGCTGCTGCGCAATATAGCTGGCCAGCCGCTGTTTGTTTTCCAGTTTAGCCTGACGCACCGCCTGATTGACCGTCGGATAGTCGATATGCTGCTTCAGCTCGTCAAGCTGGCTCAGATCGGTCCGCCAGGTGCGGCCGATATGCTCATCCAACACTTTCGACAACGGCGGGTTGGCCAGCGCCAGCCAGCGGCGCGGCGTGACGCCGTTGGTGACGTTGGTAAAGCGCATCGGGAAGATTTTAGCGAATTCGGCAAACAGCGACTCCACCATCAGCCGCGAATGCAGCTCCGACACGCCGTTGACCTTGTGGCTGACCACCACCGCCAGCCAGGCCATCCGCACGCGACGGCCGTTGGACTCGTCGATAATCGAGGTTCGGCTGAGCAGCGCGGTATCATTGGGATACTGCTCCTGCAGGGTCTTGAGGAAGTAATCGTTAATCTCGAAGATAATCTGCAGATGGCGCGGCAGAATTTTGCCCAGCATATCCACCGGCCAGGTCTCAAGCGCCTCGCTCATCAGCGTATGGTTGGTATAGGAGAAGACCTGACAGGTCACCTCGAACGCCTCGTCCCAGCTGAATTTATGTTCGTCGATAAGCAGGCGCATCAGCTCCGGTATTGACAGCACCGGGTGGGTGTCATTGAGGTGAATGGCAATCTTGTCCGCCAGGTTGTCAAAGGTCTTATGCAACATGTAATGGCGGCTCAAAATATCCTGTACCGTCGCCGACACGAGGAAATACTCCTGGCGCAGACGCAGCTCGCGTCCGGAGTAGGTCGAGTCATCCGGATAGAGCACGCGGGAGACGTTTTCGGAGTGGTTTTTATCCTCTACCGCAGCGAAGTAGTCGCCCTGGTTGAATTTACCAAGGTTAATTTCGCTACTGGCCTGCGCGCTCCACAGACGCAGCGTGTTGGTGGCGTCGGTGTCAAAGCCGGGGATGATCTGGTCGTAGGCTTCCGCAATAATCTCTTCCGTCTCAATCCAGCGGGTTTTCTTTCCTTCCTGCTGAATGCGGCCGCCGAAACGCACTTTGTAGCGGGTGTTGTGGCGCTCAAACTCCCACGGGTTACCGTACTCCAGCCAGTAGTCAGGGGACTCTTTTTGTCGGCCATCGACGATATTCTGTTTAAACATCCCGTAGTCGTAGCGGATCCCGTAACCGCGTCCCGGCAGACCCAGCGCCGCCAGGGAATCCAGGAAGCAGGCCGCCAGACGGCCCAGACCGCCGTTGCCAAGACCGGGGTCATTCTCTTCATCGATCAGCTCTTCCAGATCGAGCCCCATCTCCGCCAGTGCGCTGCTCACATCGTCATAAATGCCCAGCGACAGCAGCGCGTTAGAGAGGGTACGGCCAATCAGGAACTCCATCGACAGATAGTATACCTGGCGCACTTCCTGCGAGAGCTGCGCGCGGTTGGAGCGCAGCCAGCGCTCCACCATGCGATCGCGGACGGCAAACAGCGTGGCGTTAAGCCATTCATGCTTGTTGGCGATGGCCGGATCTTTACCGATGATAAACATCAGCTTATAGGCAATAGAGTGCTTTAACGCCTCAACGCTCAGCGTCGGTGATGCATAGCTAAAGGGTACATTCATAACAATGACTCCAGTGGTTACATCAAGCGTTGATAAAGTTCGCGATAGGAGTTCGCGGCAACCTGCCAGCTAAAATCCATATTCATCGCCTGACGCTGCACATAGCGCCAGAGCGACGGGCGCGACCAGAGAACAAAGGCGCGACGGATAGCGCGCAGCAATGACAGCGCATTGCTGTCCTCAAAGACAAACCCTGTCGCCAGACCATCGGCAAGGTTCTCCAGCGAACTGTCAGAGACCGTGTCCGCCAGCCCCCCGGTGCGGCGCACCAGCGGCAGCGTGCCGTACTTCAGACCATACAGCTGAGTTAAGCCGCACGGTTCAAAGCGGCTCGGCACCAGAATGACGTCGGCGCCGCCCATAATGCGATGGGAGAAGGCCTCATGGTAGCCAATCTGCACCCCCACTTTGCCCGGATGTTCGGCGGCGGCGGCGAGGAAACCTTCCTGCAGCACCGGATCGCCGGCGCCCAGCAGCGCCAGCTGGCCGCCCTGCTCAAGCAGACCCGGCAGCGCTTCGAGCACCAGATCCAGCCCTTTCTGGCTGGTCAGGCGGCTGACCACGGCAAACAGCGGCGCTTTGTCATCGACCTTCAGGCCCATCGCAATCTGCAGCTGACGCTTGTTCTCCGCCTTCTCCTCCAGCGTGTCGCGATCGTAGCGCATCGGCAGCAGCAGATCGTTTTGCGGACTCCAGATACCGTCGTCAACGCCGTTGAGGATCCCCGACAGCCGTCCTTCATGATGGCGCTGGCGCAGCAGCCCTTCCATGCCGTAGGCGTATTGCGGTTCGGTGATCTCGCGCGCGTAGGTCGGGCTTACCGCCGTAATATGGTCGGCGTAGTAAAGACCGGCCTTCAGAAACGAGATCTGACCGTTAAACTCGAGGCCATGCATGTTGTAAAACGACCACGGCAGCTCGATATCATTCATATGCCAGGAGTAAAACATCCCCTGGTAGGCCAGGTTGTGCACGGTAAAGACCGATTTAGCCGGGCGTCCGCGCGCCGCCAGGTAGGCTGGCGTCAGGCCGGCGTGCCAGTCATGGGCATGCACCACATCCGGGCGCCAGAACGGATCCAGTCCGCTGGCCATTTCGCTTCCCACCCAGCCCAGCAGCGCAAAGCGCAGGACGTTGTCGGTATAAGCGTGCTGGTTGGTATCGTGGTATGGGCTCCCCGGCCGGTCATAGAGATGCGGGGCGTCTATCAGGTAGATCCCCACGCCGTTAAAGTGGCCGTACAGCAGCGTGATCCGCCCGGCGAAGGTATCGCGGCGGGTTACCACCTGGGCATCCACCACGCCGCGGCGGATATCGGGAAACGCCGGCAACAGCACGCGGGTGTCGATACCCTCCGCAATTTGCGCCGCCGGCAGTGCGCCGATGACGTCCGCCAGACCGCCCGTCTTTAACAGCGGGAACATCTCAGAACATACATGTAAGACCTGCATTAGCGCTCCTGTTTGTGCCCCAATTTCCGCAGCATGTCGCGGGTCACCAGCACGATACCTTCCTCTGAGCGATAGAAGCGGCGTGCATCCTCTTCCGCGTTCTCACCAATCACCATACCTTCCGGGATGACGCAGGCGCGGTCAATCACGCAGCGACGCAGGCGGCATGAGCGCCCCACCCAGACATCTGGCAACAAGACTGCCGAATCAATGTTACAGAATGAGTTCACCCGCACGCGCGGGAACAGCACCGACTGCACCACCACCGACCCGGAGATAATGCAGCCGCCGGAAACCAGCGAGTTCAGGGTCATGCCGTGGCTACCGGAGCGGTCCTGGACGAACTTCGCCGGCGGCAGCGATTCCATATGGGTGCGGATCGGCCAGTTCTGGTCGTACATATCCAGTTCCGGCGTGACTGACGCCAGATCGAGGTTGGCCTTCCAGTAGGCCTCCAGCGTTCCCACATCGCGCCAGTACGGCTCAGCGTTCGGGTCAGACTGCACGCAGGAGAGCGGGAAAGGATGTGCATAAGCCATGCCAGCTTCGGTGATCTTCGGAATGATATCTTTGCCGAAATCGTGGCTGGAGTTTTCGTTGCGATCGTCTTCTTCCAGCAGCTCATAAAGATAGGCGGCGTCAAAGATATAAATGCCCATACTGGCCAGTGATTTGGTCGGGTCGGTTGGCATCGCCGGGGGGTTAGCGGGTTTCTCGACGAACTCAATGATTTTTTCGTTTTCATCGACCGCCATGACGCCGAAGGCGGATGCCTCTTCAATGGGCACCGGCATGCAGGCCACGGTGCAACGCGCCCCTTTTTCGACATGGTCAATCAGCATGCGCGAGTAATCCTGCTTATAAATATGATCGCCCGCGAGGATCACCACGTACTCCGCTTTGTAGCGGCGGATGATGTCCAGGTTCTGCGTCACTGCGTCCGCCGTGCCGCGATACCAGTTTTCGCCGTGCACGCGCTGCTGGGCTGGCAGCAGATCGACAAACTCATTCATCTCTTCGCTGAAGAACGACCAGCCGCGCTGGATGTGCTGCACCAGCGTGTGCGACTGATACTGGGTGATGACGCCGATACGGCGGATCCCTGAGTTAATGCAGTTAGATAATGCGAAATCGATAATACGGAACTTGCCGCCGAAGTGAACGGCAGGTTTCGCACGCTTAATGGTGAGATCCTTGAGCCGGGTGCCACGCCCGCCCGCGAGGATCAACGCCACGGATTTGATGGGTAATTGACGCGCCAGCATCAGCGGATCGTTTTTTTCAAGCCTAACCATGATTAACTCCTTTTTACACCCCAGCTTTCCTTCTCATCCCGCCGCGCCGCCGCCACGAGTTCAACCGGAAGCTTCAGGGATTACGACCTTTGAAATACGCACACTCCGTGCGCGGGCCCATGCCAGACAGCCATGATGACCGGATTATCCTCTCCGGCGAAGGGAGGAACGGCGCGCCATTCCCCCTCAGGTAAAACCATATCGACCACCTCTGCGGTGGCGTTCAGCGTGAGCAGCCAGCGATCAGACAACTGGATCTGCATACACGCTGCGCCCTGCTGCCACTCCCCGGCAGTCAGCGGCTGGGCGTTGCGATTAAGCCAGCGGACATTGCCATCGCCCTCCTGCCACCAGCGGTTGCGGGTGAGCGCTGGAATGCGACGGCGCAGGTGGATCAGCGCCGCGGTAAACGCGGTTAATCCCGGGTTCGCCTGACGCCAGTCCAGCCAGGTCAACGCGTTATCCTGGCAGTAGGCATTATTGTTGCCGTGCTGGCTGTGGCCCTGCTCATCGCCCGCCAGCAGCATTGGCGTCCCCTGAGCCAGCAGCAGCGTCGTCAATAGCGCATGCACGCTGGCGCGCCGCCGTTCAATCACCGCAAGATTGGCGTCTAATCCCTCTATACCATGATTGTTGCTGTAGTTATTGTTAGTCCCATCGCGATTCTCCTCCCCGTTTGCCTCATTGTGTTTCTGATTGAAACAGACGCAGTCGCGGAGCGTGAAGCCATCGTGGGCCGTCACCAGGTTCACCGTCGCCGATGGCCGTTTGCCATCGCGAGCAAAGAGATCGCTGGAGGCCGCGAAGCGTTGCGCAAAGTCACCGAGGGAGACGTTTTGCTGCAGCCAGAAACGACGGGAAATATCGCGAAAATGGTCATTCCATTCGGCGAACAGCGGTGGGAAATTAGCCACCTGATAGCCGCCCGGGCCGATATCCCAGGGTTCCGCAATCAGTTTCACCTGCGACAGCACGCTGTCGCGGCGGATAGCCTCGAACAGAGGCGCATCCTGGCGGAATTCCGGCGTCCGCCCCATCACTGAGGCGAGGTCGAAGCGAAAGCCGTCGACATGGCACTCATCCACCCAGAAGCGCAAACACTGGCGCGCCCATTCCACCACCCCGGGGTGGCTGAGATTGAGCGTATTACCGCAGCCGGTCCAGTTGTGATAATCACCATCCTCCCTTACCCAATAATAGCTACGGTTGTCGATTCCGCGCAGGGAGACGGTGGGCCCTTCGAGATCAATTTCCGCGCTATGGTTGAGCACGATATCCAGAATCACCTCGATGCCGGCGGCATGAAGCGCCTTAACCGCATCACGAAACTCATCGAGGGCACGCGCGGGATCGTTGGCATAGCGCGGATCCAGCGCGAACCATGCCAGCGGGTTGTAGCCCCAGTAGTTGCTCAAGCCCATCCGCTGCAGTCGCGGCTCGCTGGCGAACTGCGCTACCGGCAACAGCTCGAGGGCGCTGATGCCCAGCGATTTGAAGTAAGCGATCATCACCGGGTGGCCCAGCGCCTTATAAGTTCCGCGAATGGCTTCCGGCAGCTGCGGGTGCAGCAGGGTGAGTCCTTTCACGTGCGCTTCATAAATCACCGTTTCCCCCCACGGGGTACGCGGCGGCTTATCGCCCCGCCAGTCGTAATGCAGATCCACCACTTGCGATTTTGGCGCGATTGCGGCGCTGTCGCGATGATCCGGCTCCCACATTCCACCATGCAGGCGTTCGTCATCCGGCAGATCGCCCTCGACCCGATACGCGCAGGGATCGAGCAGCAGCTTCGCCGGGTTAAAGCGGTGCCCCTGCGCCGGGTCCCAGGGACCATGCACCCGATAGCCGTAGCGCAGGCCCGGCCCGGCAGCGTCCAGCCAGCCGTGCCAGATGTCGCCGCTGCGCGCCGGGAGATCGACGCGTTGCTCGTTACCCTGCTCGTCGAATACGCACAGCTCCACCCGCTCCGCATGGGCGGAGAAGAGGGCGAAATTCACGCCCTTGCCGTCATAGCTGGCGCCCAACGGCGCAGGTTTGCCTGCCGCAAGTGAGGTCATTGCGCCTCCCGGACCAGCCAGATCGTCGCCAGCGGAGGCAGGGTCAACGATAGCGAATGTTCGCGGCCATGGCTGGCGATCGCGTCGCTCTCCACCACACCGCCGTTACCCTGGTTGCTGCCGTGATAGTGCATGGAGTCGGTATTCAACGCCTCGCGCCAGCGTCCCGGCTGGTTAATGCCGAAGCGGTAGTCATGGCGCGGCACCGGCGTGAAGTTGCTGGCGACGATAATCTCATTCCCGGCCCGGTCGCGGCGCACAAAGACAAACACCGAACGCTCATGGTCGTCGACCACCAGCCATTCGAAACCGTAGGGGTCAAAATCCAGCTCGTGCAGCGCTTTATGGTGACGGTAGGTATGGTTCAGGTCACGCACCAGTCGCTGGACGCCATGGTGCCAGTTGTCGCCGCCCTCCAGCAGATGCCAGTCGAGGCTGCCGTCGTGGTTCCACTCGCGGCCTTGAGCGAACTCATTGCCCATAAACAGCAGTTTTTTACCCGGGAAGGCGAACAGCCAGCCGTAGTAGGCGCGCAGGTTGGCAAACTTCTGCCAGGCATCCCCCGGCATGCGGTCGAGAATCGATTTTTTGCCGTGCACCACTTCATCGTGGGAGAGCGGCAGCACAAAATTTTCGGTGTAGTTGTAGAGCATGCCGAAGGTCATTTTGTCATGATGGTAGCGGCGATGCACCGGATCGAGCTTCATGTAATCCAGGGTGTCGTGCATCCAGCCGAGGTTCCATTTGAACCAGAAACCGAGGCCGCCGCCGGCTGGTGGACGGGTCACCCCGGCAAAATCGGTGGACTCTTCCGCCATCGTCACCGCGCCCGGCGTCTGTTCGCCGAGGATGCGGTTGGTGCTGCGCAGAAACTCAATAGCTTCCAGATTTTCCCGGCCGCCGTATTCGTTGGGGATCCACTCACCTGCCTTGCGGCTGTAATCGCGATAGATCATTGAGGCCACCGCGTCGACCCGCAGGGCATCAATACCGAAGCGCTCGATCCAGTACAGCGCGTTACCGACGAGGAAGTTGCTGACTTCGCGGCGACCATAGTTGTAGATCAGGGTATTCCAGTCCTGGTGATATCCCTCGCGTGGATCGCTGTGCTCATACAGCGAAGTACCGTCAAACGAGGCAAGGGCAAAATCATCCGCCGGGAAGTGGCCGGGCACCCAGTCAAGAATGACGTTCAGCCCGGCGGCGTGCGCGGCGTTGATAAAGTAACGGAAATCGTCGCGGGTGCCGAAACGGCGGGTCGGCGCATAGAGCCCGGTGGGTTGATAGCCCCAGCTGCCGTCGAACGGGTGCTCGTTAACCGGCAGCAGTTCGAGATGGGTGAAGCCCATCCATTTCGCGTAGGGCACCAGCTGGTCGGCCAGCTCGCGGTAGCTCAGCCAGAAATTATTATCGGTATGACGGCGCCAGGAGCCGAGATGCACTTCATAGATAGAGATCGGGGCATCAAACTGGTTCGCCGCTTTGCGGTCCGCCGGCTGTTCCACTTTGGGCGGCAGGTCGCAGATAAGCGAGGCGCTTTCCGGACGCATTTGCGACTCAAAGGCGTAAGGGTCGGCTTTGACCCGCAGATGGCCGTGGGCGTCAATCAGTTCGAATTTATACAGCTGGCCATTATGCGCGCCGGGAACGAACAGCTCCCAGATCCCGGACTCTTTGCGGAATCGCATCGGGTGGCGTCTGCCATCCCAGTAGTTAAACTGCCCCACCACCGACACGCGGCGGGCATTCGGCGCCCACACCGAGAAACGGGTACCAGTGACGCCGTCCATGGTGGCAGCGTGCGCGCCCAGCGTTTCGTAAGGGCGCAGGTGGGTCCCTTCGGACAGCAGCCAGACGTCAAGATCCTGCAACAGCGGACCAAAGCGATAAGGGTCATCAATCAGATTCTGCTGCCCGTGCCAGGTGACGGCCAACTGATAGCGAAAGGCGTTTTTGCGACGTGGCAGGACGCCGCTGAAGAAACCACGCGAGTCGAGGCATTCGAGCTTGCCGACTTTGCGTCCGGTTTTCGGTTCAATAACCCACACGTCGGTGGCATCGGGTAATAATGCGCGTACTTCCAGCCCGGCGTCAGTACGGTGCATGCCGAGCACGGAAAAGGGATCCGCGAAATGACCGGCGATT
Source organism: Klebsiella sp. X1-16S-Nf21 (assembly GCF_002837615.1). NCBI lineage: Bacteria > Pseudomonadati > Pseudomonadota > Gammaproteobacteria > Enterobacterales > Enterobacteriaceae > Klebsiella > Klebsiella sp. X1-16S-Nf21. Next base: position 100,372 of record NZ_PJDK01000002.1, on the reverse strand, counting down.
AGCGCATTAATCACGTCTCTATCAATATGATTAGACATGCTTTCATCCTGTTGTAAGTGTCGCTCATTCCTGTAACTGGCGACTTTTTTTGACCTGAACGGCGCAGTGCTCTCAGCATCCTCCTGCTCCGTCCCACCTTCAGGTAAGGAATTCCTTACTTAAAGCATAGCCAAGGCTGAGTTACCTCCGTGGGGAAAAATCTAACATCCGCGTTTACTCCTTGTATTACGCAAAAAAAAAGGGGGCTTGAAGACCCCCTTTATGTTCATCCTGCGCTTACGCCAGCTGGCGAAGCATCCGGCGCAGCGGCTCCGCAGCGCCCCACAACAGCTGGTCGCCAACGGTAAAGGCCGACAGATACTCCGGCCCCATATTCAGTTTACGCAGGCGCCCTACCGGGGTGGTCAGGGTGCCCGTCACCGCGGCTGGGGTCAGCTCGCGCATGGTAATATCACGATCGTTCGGGACCACTTTGGCCCACGGGTTGTGCGCGGCCAGCAGCTCCTCAACGGTCGGGATAGACACATCTTTCTTCAGCTTGATGGTGAACGCCTGGCTGTGGCAGCGCAGCGCGCCAACGCGGACGCACAGGCCGTCTACCGGGATAACGGACGAGGTGGCGAGGATCTTGTTGGTCTCCGCCTGGCCTTTCCACTCTTCGCGGCTCTGGCCGTTATCCAGCTGTTTGTCGATCCACGGGATCAGGCTGCCCGCCAGCGGTACGCCGAAGTTATCTACCGGCAGCTCGCCGCTGCGGGTCAGCGACGTCACTTTGCGCTCGATATCCAGAATGGCGGAAGCCGGATTCGCCAGCTCTGCCGCAACATGGTTGTGCAGCTGACCCATCTGGCTCAGCAGCTCGCGCATATGACGCGCGCCGCCGCCGGAAGCCGCCTGGTACGTTGCCACGCTGACCCACTCCACCAGATCCTGGGCAAACAGGCCGCCGAGGGACATCAGCATCAGGCTAACGGTACAGTTGCCGCCGACAAAGGTTTTGATGCCGTTATTCAGGCCGGCGGTGATCACGTCCTGGTTAACCGGGTCGAGGATAATGATCGCATCATCCTTCATGCGCAGCGAAGAGGCGGCGTCAATCCAGTAACCCTGCCAGCCGCTTTCGCGCAGCTTCGGGTAAATCTCGTTGGTGTAATCGCCGCCCTGGCACGTGACAATAATGTCCAGTGCCTTCAGCGCGTCCAGATCGAACGCATCCTGAAGCGTGCCACCGGTGCTACCGCCGAATGACGGCGCTGGCTGTCCCAGCTGGGAGGTAGAGAAGAACACCGGGCGAATGGCGTCGAAATCGCGCTCTTCAACCATGCGTTGCATGAGAACAGAGCCGACCATTCCGCGCCAGCCGATAAAACCAACATTTTTCATAACGTATTCCTGCGAGGTGTGTGCTGTTTGTGCCTGGCCAGTTTCCAACTGGATTATCCCTCACCTTACAAAATGCAGCTAAAGTCGCAAGTGAAATTAATCAATGATTGCTGAACAATCAGAAAAGCAACTTATCCTGCACATTGTCCACCGTCGCTGGTCGTCGTCAAAAACGCAACGATTATCGGGGAAATCCCCTGCGCAATGGAATATTTTCCGTTGCTATTTTATTGATCCTGATTATGGATTGAGCGCGAAATCAGGTGATTTACCGCTTGCCAAATAAACGCATCAAACCCAGGCACAGCAAGGGCTGACGAGGGATACGAGTATCGTCGTAGCGCTAATAAGGGCGAATAGCAGGCAAGGAAAAGGGGGAAAAAGGGCGGCTTATTACAAAGAAGCCAGGGTAAGCAGCGTTACCCTGGCTTTTTATACCCCGCGAGCGGGAGGTGAGCGGGCTTAGCTCAGCAGCTGGAAAGCGATCATACCGACAATCGCCCCGGTGGTACCCAGGATGGTTTCCATCATGGTCCAGGTTTTCAGCGTCTGGGCTTCCGTCGCACCAGTAAATTTACCGAACAGCCAGAAGCCGGCATCGTTCACGTGGCTCACCACAATCGAGCCGCCGGCGATACAGATAGACAATGCCGCCATCTGCGCGCCGCTGTAGTTCAGCTGCTCAATCACCGGCATCACCAGGCCGACCGCCGTCAGGCACGCCACGGTGGCAGAGCCCTGAATGATACGCACCGCCGCCGCCAACACGAAACAGGTAATCGCAATCGGCAGACCCAGGCCTGTCAGCGCTTCGCCGAGCGCCGGGCCGACGCCGGAGTCAACCAGCACCTGCTTGAAGACGCCGCCGGCGCCGATCACCAGCAGGATAATCCCCGCCGGCTGCAGCGCGTGGCCACAGATCTCCATCACGCGGTCTTTCGCCATCCCCTGGCGCATCGCCAGGCCGTAGATCGCGACCAGGCAGGCAACCAGGATCGCGGTGAACGGATGGCCGATAAACTCGAACCATTCGTAGGCAGTGGAACCCACCGGCACAAAGCGCGCGGCGATGGTTTTCAGACCCACCAGCACCAGCGGCAGCAGGATCAGCGACAGGCTAAAGCCGAAGGAGGGCATTTTGCCTTCGCCGAGATGCGGTTCGCTGATATCGTCAGGAATATGCAGCTCAACGTAGCGGCTAATGAAGTTACCCCACAACGGACCGGCGATAATCATCCCCGGGATCGCGGCGCACAGGCCAATCAGGATCATCCAGCCAAAGTCGGCGTGCATTTGCGACGCCAGCAGCATCGGCGCCGGCCCGGGAAGCAGGAACGCGGCGGCGGCGGCCACCCCGGCAAACAGCGGGATCACCAGCTTCACGAGGTTAGTGCCGGTATGGCGCGCCATCGAGAAAGCGACGCTGATCAGCAGGACAATGGCCACTTCGAAGAACAGCGGCAGCGCGCAGATAAGACCGGCAAGACCAATCGCATAGTGCGCGCGGTTGTGGCCGAAGGATTTGAGCATCTTGACGGCAATCTGATCGACCGCCCCCGTTTCATGCAGGATCTTACCGAACATCGCGCCGAGCGCGACGACGATCGCCAGGAAGCCCAGCGTACCGCCCATCCCTTTCTCCATCGTGGCCGCGATTTTATCCAGCGGCATGCCGGAGAAGAGACCTGCACCAATAGAAACCACCATCAAAGCCACGAAGGCGTGCATCCGCGCTTTCATGACTAAAAACAGCAGCAGCAATACCGAGCCGACTGCTGTTAAAACAAGCGTTAAAGTACTCACTAGTGACTGCCTTTGTTGATCACCTCGATGGTGCTGGCCACCACGCCTTCCAGCGGCTGGTCGATATCGACGATAAGCACATCGCTCTCGTCGGCGCCTGGTTCCTGCAGCGTTTCAAACTGCGTCACCAACATTTGGGTTTTGAAGAAGTGTCCTTTGCGTGCCTTCAGACGGTTTTCGATCACGTCGAAATCGCCTTTCAGATAGATGAAGGAGAGGTTCGGGTTGCCCTTACGCAGAATGTCGCGGTAGCTCTTCTTCAGCGCCGAGCAGACGATCAGCGACACCTTGTTGGTACGCTGCATAGCAAACGCGGCGTCATTCAGCGCCTGCAGCCACGGCGTGCGGTCATCATCGTTCAGCGGCTCACCGGAGGCCATCTTGGTGATGTTGCTGCGCGGATGCAGAAAGTCGCCGTCGAGAAACGCGGCATGCAGTTGATGCGCCACTTCGCTGGCGACAGCGGATTTCCCGCTGCCGGAAACGCCCATCAGAACATAGACGTGGTGATCATGATTAGTCGTGCTCAAAGCATCCTCCCACCGGACAGGTACGCCGCGCCATGGCTGACTCATCCAGCGCGAAGGCGGCGTATCGGTTAATTGTTACGGGTAACTGTTATCGGTAACATTGTCATGCCGGACCTGTGGAGAAGCAATATCCATTCGTGCCAGATGTGAATATGTGTGATCTACTTCAAACTTGTCAGTTTAAATTGATCCGCCCGGTGACAATGTGAAACCTAAATCTAACATCTTAGGGGTAATCGCTTCACCACGAATGCGCGCCAGCAGCCGTTCGGCGCCGATGCGTCCCATCCGCTCGCGCGGGGTCAGGACGCTGGCGAGACGCGGCTCCATCACCTGGCCGATATCATGGCCGTGGAACCCGGCGATCGCCATATCATCGGGGATCTTCAGCCCCAGACGCTGGCATTCAAACGCCGCGCCGACCGCAAGGTCATCGTTGGTACAGAAGATACCGTCAAGCTGCGGATATTCGCGGCGCGCCTGACGCATCAGCTCAATACCCGACGAGTAGGACGAAGACTGCTCCACCATCACGCTATAGGGCGTCATCCCGGCGTCGAGCATCGCCTGCTCGTACCCCTTCTGTTTGATGATAGTTCGTTCATCGAGACGCGCCCCCAGATAGGCGACGTGGCGGTGGCCGCGGGCGATAATCGCTGCGGTCATCTGCCGGGCGGCTTCAAAGTTATCAAACCCGACGGCGATATCGAGGCACGGCGACCGGCTGTCCATCAGCTCCACCACCGGAATGCCGGCGACTTCAATCATCTTCAGGGTGCGAGGCGTATGAGTGCGTTCGGTGAGGATCAGGCCGTCAATGTTCCAGGAGAGCATCGATTCGAGGCGTTTCTCTTCCATTTCCGGCTTATAGCCGTAGTGCGCCAGCATGGTTTGATAGCCGAAGGCGTCGGTGACGCTTTCGATACCGCGCAGCACTTCCGAGAAGACCTGGTTAGTTAACGACGGCAGCAGCACGCCGATGGCGCGGCTGGTCGCGTTGGAGAGAATGTCAGGGGCGCGATTGGGAATATAACCCAGTTCATCGAGGGCAACGGCAATCTTGCCACGCAGCGCTTCGGAGACCTGCTCCGGGTTGCGTAAATAGCGACTGACCGTCATTTTGGTCACGCCGACAAGATCGGCTACATCCTGAAGTACGGGTCTTTTCTTTTTCATCGTCCTGACTGTGATCAACGGGGAAACATTTTCTCAGTTTATCACGGACAAAGCGCAACCTTCGCCGATGTTGGAGAAGGTTGCGCAATTTATTTAACCTGGCTCAGATAACTATCAAACCGGCGGCAGATCGAACAGCAGGATCTCGCTATCGCTGTCGGCATGAACCGAAATCGCCTGCTCGTCCCAGATGGCCAAACCGTCGCTGGTGGTGGCTTTGGTACCGTTGATGGTCACTTCGCCTTTGACCACCTGGATCCACACGCGGCGTTCCGCGGCAATCTGGTGAACCGACTGCTCATCTTTCAGCAGCGCCCAGCGATAGAGTTCCATATCCTGGTACACCTTCAGCGAGCCATCTCGCGCATCTGGCGACAACACCAGCTGTTTGCCCTGGGCGGCGTCGAAGCGGCGCTGCTCGTAGCGCGGGGTAATGCCGGTTTCTTCCGGAATAATCCAGATCTGATACAGACGCAGACGATCGGTTTTGCTCGGGTTGTACTCAGAGTGGCGCACCCCGGTACCCGCACTCATGATCTGGAACTCGCCTGCCGGCACCTGCTCTTTGTTGCCCATACTGTCCTGGTGCTCCACCGCCCCTTCCAGCACATAAGTCAGGATTTCCATGTCTTTGTGTGGATGGGTACCGAAGCCCTGACCGGCGTCGATGACGTCGTCGTTAATCACCCGCAGGGCAGAGAAGCCCATAAAATTCGGGTCATAATAGTTGGCGAAAGAGAAAGTATGCCAGGAATCCAGCCAACCATGGTTAGCGTGGCCACGTTCGTTCGCTTTGCGTAAGTAGATCATGTTGCACCCCCGTATGTTTTCGATGGAGTCAGTGTGGACCCATTTCGCCGTCGATCATAGAGGGTGAAAATTGACTCCTCTTTTCAAAAAATATGAACAAGCGTCGAGGAGCCCGTTTTGCTTATTTTGCCAGGGTGATGGTGGCCGGAGAAGGCTGTTCAAAGCCGCGCTCCAGGATCTCCATATTGGTGAGAACGTCAGATTCCTTGACGTAATTCGGCTGGCCGTTGACGAGAGTTTCATACAGCGCGTCGTACACCCGACCGTAGTCGCCGGTCTCCAGCGGCACCGCTTCACGCACCGTCTCCCCCGCCTCGTTGACGTACACCAGCTCGCCGACGCTGTCGTCCGCGCCAAAACCCGGCTCGCCCGGCATGATATTGGCCTTCAGGCTGGTCTCCTGCTGGTCAATGCCGTATTTCACAAACGAACCTTTATGGCCGTGAACGATGAATTTCGGGTAGTCGATCTGCACCAGGTGGCTGGTTTTGACGATGGCCTTCAGATCGCCGTAGAACAGTTGGGCCTCAAAGGTGTCATCCGGGTTGGCTTTATTGCGCAGCGAGCGCAGATCGTAAGAGACATGGTCCGGACGGCCGAACAGCGAAATGATCTGATCCAGGGTATGCACGCCGAGACCATAGAACTCGCCGTTTTGCGGGCCGCCGGGGTTGGTCTCCGCCACCGGGCGGTAGTTATCGAAATGGCTTTCGATCTCCACCAGTTCGCCGAGTTTCCCGCTCTCAATCACCTTTTTGGTGGTCAGGAAGCAGGAGTCGAAGCGACGATTCTGGTAGGGCGTCACCGTGAGGCCCTTGCTGTTTGCCAGGGAAAACAGGGTTTTTGCTTCCTCAAGCGTCGGGGTGAACGGCTTTTCCACCAGCACGTTTTTCCCCGCCTCCAGCGCCTTTTTCGCATATTCGAAATGACTGTCGGCGTGGGTGCAGACCACCACCAGTTTGACCTGTGGGTCGTTTAACACGTCATCAAGATCGCTGGTGAAATGGATATGGGAATACTGCGGCGCCTGCTCCTCGGGCTTCGCCCGGCGGCGGTAGATATGCGCCACATGCCAACGGTCTTTGCGGTGCAAAACGTAAGGAAGATGGTAGCGGGTGGTGCTTTTACCAAAGCCAATAAATGCGCAGTGCAGAGTCATAACGCTGTCCTTAGTTGATGAGCTACCTTCAACCATAGCGCAAGCCGGGCCATCACTTCATCCTCTCTGTCCGCTTTCCTGGAAGATTCGCCAGCAAAATAGTTCAAGCATCACTTATACGAAAATATTAATAACCAATTGATTAACCAGGAATTAATTCGCCATTTTCCAGCTAAAAAACTTGATCCTAACGGCGAAACTACGGATAAGTGGAGGGCAAACCAGGACGTTACTGATGACTAACGGAGTAGCCAGCCGCTGCTAATGGACAAACAGTATTTCGCCATAAACGGCACCCTTTTTTTCTGGCTTCTTGGACTGATCGCCTGGTCTGTCGATGCCATCGCGCTGGCGCGCCTGGCGGCCGCCTGCGCGCATGTCGCTTTCCTCCTCCATAGCCAACGGAACAAGATTAACGCGATGTTTATTAAGAAAAATAAAACGGAACCTCAAGCGTCAGAAGCAGCCACACTTCCGGCAATAAACCCAGAACCCGAAGCGGTCGCCAGCAAAAAACACGAGACCACGATCATCGCCAGCGGGGTACATTTCGTCGGCAATATCGTCGCCAGCGGCCATGTCTATATTCACGGCCAGTTGACCGGCAACATTGAGGCCAAAGAGCATCTGATTAAGGTAATGCGTGAAGGCCAGGTGGAGGGCAACATCAGCTGCCGGGAGCTGATTATTGACGGCAAGGTGCAGGGCCAGTGTCATGGCGATAGCATCACCATCGAGGAGCACGGCCATCTGGATGGTACCCTCGCCTATCGCGCGCTGGCGATCAAGAAAGGCGGGGTTTTTAGCGGTCGCGCTGAAATGCTGGCCGCAGCGGAGAACAAAAGTCATATTCTCGGTCTGGTAGCAGACACGCCATCCAAAGCCGACGCGGAGCCCGCCAGGCCGCAGAGCGCCTGAAATAGCGGCAAAAAAAAAGCCAGCACCCGGCTGGCTAAAGTAATACTGGAAGCAATGTGAGCAATGTCGTGCTTTCAGGCTTTCCGCAAGGGTCTCCCTGAATGCAGGACAATAATAATCATTCTCATTCGCACTTGTCTACTTTTTTTTGCAAATAATGCGTGTTGACTCGAACGCCGTAGTCAGTGATGTTTAAAGGGACTTTTCACCTGAATGAGGAACAAGGAATGAGTGACATCGTGATACGCCATGCTGAACCGAAAGATATTGACGCGATTCGTCAAATTCACGCCCAGCCGGAGGTGTATCACAACACGCTACAGGTCCCTCATCCATCCGAACATATGTGGCGGGAGCGGCTAACCGATACGCCCGGCGTGAAGCAGCTGGTGGCCTGTATCGATGAGCAAGTCGTCGGCCATTTAAGCATTGCCGTCGTCCAACGTCCCCGCCGTAGCCACGTCGCCGATTTTGGTGTCAGCGTGGATTCGCGCTGGCACAACCGCGGCGTCGCCAGCGCGCTGATGCGTACCATGATTGATATGTGCGACAACTGGCTGCGGGTTGAACGTATTGAGCTGACGGTGTTCGCCGATAATGCCCCGGCGATTGCGGTGTATAAGAAGTACGGCTTTGAGATCGAAGGCACCGGCAGGCGTTACGCGCTGCGCAACGGTGAGTATGTGGATGCGTATTATATGGCGAGAATGAAGTAGCGTGTTGCCGGGTGGCGGCTTCGCCTTACCCTCCCCCTGGGAACTGAAGTTAACACCTCAGTCTGGCACATTGATGCCGTAAGGTGGGAGGTGTCCATTACATCGGCCTACGGTCTGTGCGCCTGCCTTTAATTTATTCACCGTGCTGGCTGAAACTGCCGGTGTTGGTGGCCTCAAAATCGCTGAGACGTTCCCGGCAGGCCGGGATAAGTCGAAGGTACCACGAAGTGGCGATTTTGGCGGCCAGAGCCCTCTGTGCGCTCCCTGCGTCATGAGAGTCATAACGCAGAAGAAATATCGGGAGCGCAATGTGCTCTGAATTAACACAAAGCACATATTTTTCCCGGACCAAAAAGTTGAAAACCGATAACAGTATCTACGTTCGCACAGTTGTAGGCCCGGTAAGCGCAGCGCCACCGGGCAACACATCAATACCCCGCCGTTAAATCATCCGGCGAACGCGGATCGGAGGCGCCATACAGCATGCCGTCCGGCCCTACCATGATGCTTTGGGTACTGCCCATCGCCTCTTTCAGCGCCACTTTCTGCCCCTTCGTCTCGAGCAGCTTCAGGGTATCCGGGCTAAAGCCTTTCTCCACCCGCAGCTCATCCGGCAGCCATTGATGGTGGAAACGCGGCGCATTGGTGGCTTCCGCGACGTTCATCCCGAAATCGATGGTATTGACCACCATCTGCAGTACGGTGGTGATGATCCGACTGCCGCCCGGGCTGCCTGTCACCAGCCAGGTTTTGCCGTCTTTCACCACAATGGTCGGCGACATCGACGACAGCGGGCGTTTTTTCGGCTCCACCGCATTGGCGTCGCCGCCCACCAGACCATAAACGTTAGGCACGCCGGGCTTCGCCGAGAAGTCATCCATCTGGTTATTCAGCAGAATGCCGGAGTCCCCCGCCACAATGCCGGTACCGAAGGTGGTATTCAGCGTATAGGTCACCGCCACCGCATTACCCTCTTTATCGACCACCGAGAAGTGGGTGGTCTGGTTACTTTCATACGGCGCCAGCTTGCCCGGGCGGATCTGACTGGAAGGTTTGGCCTTGTTGACATCAATCTCGGCGGCAATTGCTTTGGCGTAAGCTTTGCTGGTCAGCGCCTGCCACGGCACTTTGACGAAGTCAGGGTCGCCGAGATATTCAGAACGGTCGGCATAGGCGTGTTTCTCCGCCTCCGCCATCACCTGCATAGCATCGGCACTGCCAAAGCCATATTTCTGCATATCGAAGTTTTCGAGGATATTGAGGATCTGCACGATGTGGATCCCGCCGGAAGACGGCGGCGGCATGGAATAAACCTCATACCCGCGATATTCGCCGCTAACCGGCGTACGCTCCACGGCCTTATAGCTGGCAAGATCGGCTTTGGTGATTAGCCCGCCGTGCTTTTTCATCTCGTCAGCGATCTGGTCGGCGATGGCCCCTTTATAGAAGGCCTCCGGGCCGTGCTCGGCAATCAGCTCCAGGCTCTTACCGAGATTCTTTTGCACCAGCCGGTCGCCCTTTTTCAGCGGCTCGCCGTTCTTCCAGAAGATCGCTTTACTGTTTTCATGCTGCGGGATCACTTCGCTGCCATAGGTCTTCAGATCGTCCGCCAGCGCATCGTTAACGATAAAGCCCTCTTCCGCCAGCTTAATCGCCGGGCGGATCACTTTGTTCAGCGGCATGGTGCCGTATTTTTCCAGGGCGAGAGAGAAACCGGCGACGCTGCCTGGCGTGCCGGAGGCCAGATGCGAAGTCAGTGATTTTTTACTGTCCGGGTTGCCCTGGTCGTCAAGGAACATGTCGCGGGTGGCCTGTTCCGGCGCCATTTCGCGGAAATCGATCGCCGTGGTCTTGCCGTCTTTAGTCCGCAGCAGCATAAAACCGCCGCCGCCGATATTCCCGGCCTGCGGATGCGTGACCGCCAGCGCGTAGCCAACCGCCACCGCCGCATCGACAGCGTTGCCGCCCTGGCGCAGAATATCCACGCCGACGCGGGTCGCCAGCGCGTCCACCGACGCCACCATCCCCTGCCGGGCGCGTACCGGGTGGAACACATCTTCTTCTACGCCATAAGAGACCGGCGGCGGCGGTGGCGGATTGGCGGCGACGGTGAAACTACCGCCCGCCAGCAACGCAGCGATGACCACCTGGCGCCATATTGTTGTTTTTATCATTGTCTTACTCCTGAAAGGTAGGTTTCATTCCCCGCTTAAGCCTGGTTGATAACTCCTAAAAAATCATTGTTATGGCGGATTCGAGGTACACTTAAGTGATCCCACGCACGGGAGGAGAAAACCATGAAAGCGATTCTGTTTCTGGCGGCGCTGATGCCGCTTGGCGTATTAGCCCAGCCGATCAATATTAATAACAACCCTAACCAGCCGGGTTACGTGGTGCCCAGCCAGCAGCGCATGCAAAATGAGATGAAGGTGCAGCAACAGCAGCAGCAGAGCATGCTGAAGCAGGATCTGAACAATCAGACCCGCTCGCAGCAGCAGCATTTGCAAAACCAGTTGCAGACGAATCAGCAGCGCGCGGCCCAGGGCGGTAATCTCAATCCGCCGCAGCAGGTGCTACCGAACAACAACGGTGGAATGCTGCGGCAGACCAACCCGTAAAGGTCAGCCGCCGCAAATCCGTCTTAAGGGTGGAAATTCGGCCCGATGACGTCAATGGCATCGGTGCAGATGCAATCTACCCCCCAGCGCAGCAGCTCGGCGGCGCGCTGGGGTTTATTGACCGTGTACACCAGAATATGCAGGCCGGCCTGTTTCAGGCTCGCCACCCGCGCCGCATCCAACAGCTTGTGATTGAGGTGAATCGACACGCAGCCCAGCCGGGTGGTCAATTCGCGCCAGTCATCGCGCCACTTATCCAGCAGCAGCCCGCGCGGCAGCTCGGGCGCGGCTTCCTGCGCCGCCTCCAGAGCATCGATTTCAAAAGAGGAGAGCAGCGGCGCGGCCATGCCTTGCCACAGATCGCGCGCAGCCAGGGCCACCACGTTGCCGGTCTGCGGCCCCAGCCCGGTGGTCGGCTTAATTTCGATATTCGCCATCATACCGTGACGGCGGCAGCGCTCCGCCACCTGAGAGAGCAACGGCAGCGGCTCGCCCTTAAATTCACGGCTGAACCAGCTGCCGGCATCGACCTTCAGCAGATCGTCCCACGCCAGCTCGCCCGCCACGCCCCAGCCGTTGCTGGTGCGTTCGAGATTATCGTCATGCAGCAGAAAGATCTGCCCGTCCTTCGACAGCTTGGCGTCAAATTCAATCATGGTGTGCCCGTAGCGGGCGCCGACGTCGATAGCCGCCAGGGTGTTCTCCGGCGCCAGTTTACCGCCGCCGCGATGGGCGACGATGTGGGGATAAGGCCAGTTACTCATGCGCGTTGTCCTGTTTCACCATCAAAGAGGTGCAGATGTTCCAAAGGCAGATGCAGCCATAGCGTGCTGCCGCCCGCCGGGCGCTGCTGATGCGGCAGTCTGACCACCAGCTTCTGCTCGCCCCAGCGCCCGTGGGCGAGGTTATCGGCACCTAAAATTTCCAGGGTATCCATCAGCAGCGGGATGCCGCCTTGCGCCTGCGAGCTTAAAATAAAGTGCTCCGGGCGGATACCGAGCGTCATTTTACGCCCGGCGTAGCGCCGATGCTCGTGATTCATCGGCAACGCCATGCCACCGGCCAGCTCGAAGCGGCCGCCGTCATCGCTCACCCGCCCTTCCAGCAGGTTCATGGCCGGGCTGCCGATAAAGCTTGCCACAAAGCGGCTGGCGGGCTTCTCATACACTTCCACCGGGGTGCCGATCTGCTCGGCAATGCCTTTATTCATCACCATCACCCGCTGGGCGAGGGTCATCGCTTCGACCTGATCGTGGGTGACATACAACGAAGTCGTTTTCAGGCGGCGATGCAGCTGCTGCAGTTCCAGACGCATCTGCACGCGCAGCTTGGCGTCGAGATTTGACAACGGTTCGTCGAACAGGAATACCGCCGGGTCACGCACGATAGCGCGGCCCATCGCCACGCGCTGGCGCTGACCGCCGGAGAGCTCCCGCGGGCGACGCTTGAGCAGACCATCCAGCTCCAGAATACGCGCCGCCTCCTGCACCCGCTCGGCAATCAATCCCTTACCCATGCCGCGGATCTTCAGCCCCCACGCCATGTTCTCTTCCACGCTCATATGCGGATAAAGCGCATAGTTCTGGAACACCATGGCGATGCCGCGATCTTTCGGTTCCATCTCAGTCACCCGTTTGCGATCGATCCAGATATCGCCGCTGGTCACTCGTTCAAGCCCGGCGACCATCCGCAGCAGCGTTGATTTCCCGCAGCCCGACGGGCCGACCATGACGATAAATTCCCCGTCCGCCACGTCCAGCGTCAGCGGTTGAATCACCTGGGTTTTGCCATCCCAGCTTTTGCTTACTGCCTGTAGTTTTAAACCAGCCATTTTATTTCTCACTATCGACCAGGCCGCGCACAAACGCGCGCTGCATGGCTAAAACGATGACGACCGGCGGGATCAGGGTCAGCAGCATCGCCGCCATCACCTGATTCCACTGGGTAGTACCTTCACCGGTGGCGATCATGCCTTTAATACCGGCGACGGCGGTGCCAAGATTCACATCCTGAATAATCAGCAACGGCCATAGATACTGGTTCCAGCCGTAGATAAAGGTGATGACGAACAGCGCGGCGAGGTTGGTTTTCGACAGCGGCAGCACGATGTCGCGGAAAAAACGCATCGGCGAAGCGCCATCAATACGCGCCGCTTCAATCAGCTCGTCCGGCAGGGTCATAAAGAACTGGCGGAACAGGAAGGTGGCGGTGGCCGAAGCCATCAACGGCAGCGTTAACCCGGCGTAGCTGTCGAGCATGTTGAGGTTAGCGATGACCTCCACCGTCGGGAAAATCCGCACCTCAACGGGCAGCATCAGGGTGATAAAGATCATCCAGAAGAACAGGTTACGCAGCGGAAAGCGGAACCAGACGATGGCGAACGCCGAAAGCATCGACACCACGATTTTGCCGACCGTAATGGCGAATGCCATGATGAAACTGTTGAGCATCATCAGCCAGAACGGCGCGCTGTTGACGCCGACGCCGTTCACCCAGATGGTCTTCATGTTCTCCAGCAGATGGCCGCCGGGGATCAGGGTCATCGGCGTTTCAAACACCGATTGGTTATCCAGCGTCGCCGCCACGAAGGCGACGTACAGCGGGAATAAAATGACGGCAATACCCAGAATGAGCATGGTGTGGCTGAAAATCGTCAGCCCGCGACGGTTCTCAATCATTGGTAACGCACCTTACTTTCAACGTAACGGAACTGCACCACCGTCAGGATAATGACGAGGAACATCAGCACCACCGACTGCGCGGCGGAAGCGGAAAGATCGAGTCCGGCAAAACCTTCGCGATAGATTTTGTAGATCAAGGTGGTGGTGGCCTGCACCGGGCCGCCGGCGGTGGCGGCATCGATCACCGGGAAGGTGTCGAAGAAGGCGTAAACCAGGTTGACCACCAGCAGGAAGAAGCTCACCGGCGCAATCAATGGCAGCGCCAGCTTAAAGAAGCGACGAATGGGCCCGGCGCCGTCAATGGCGGCGGCCTCAACCAGCGAACGCGGGATCGACTGCAGCGCGGCGAAGAAGAACAGGAAGTTGTAGCTTATCTGCTTCCATACCGAGGCGAAGACCACCAGGAACATCGCCTGGCCGCTGTTTTGCGCGTGGTTCCAGTCGTAGCCCAGCTCGCCGAGGAAATGGGTGATCAGCCCGCGCCCGGGGTTAAAAAGGAAGATCCACAGCACCGCCGCGACGGCGGGAGCCACGGCGTACGGCAGCAGCATCAGCGTTTGATAAAAGCGGCTGCCGCGCACCACATAGTCGACCAGCGCGGCAAAAAACAGCGAAACGAGCAGGCCGCTAACAGTCACCAGGGTGCTGAATTTTATAGTGGTCCAGAACGAGTCCAGATAGTACGGGTCGTGGAACAGCGCAACGAAGTTATCCAGGCCGACAAACTGGCTGGAGAGACCAAACGGATCGACGCTCTGCAGCGAGTACCACAGCGCTTCGCCCGCGGGCCAGATAAAGAAAATCAGCGTGATAATCAGCTGCGGCGCGACCAGCACATAGGGCAGCCAGCGTGAGCGGAATACCGGACGGGATGATGACATTGAGATTGGGTTCCTGAACAATGCCGGGAGGCGGCTACGCCTTACCCGGCCTACATAGGGCACATCGTAGGCCCGGTAAGCGCAGCGCCACCGGGCAAGTTACAGATTACGATTTGGTCGCTTGCTCGAAGCGACGCAGCAGCTGATTCCCACGCTGAACAGCGGAATCCAGCGCCTGTTGCGGGGTTTTCTTGCCGGTCCACACGCTCTCCAGCTCTTCATCGACGATGGTGCGGATTTGCGGCATGTTGCCCAGACGCAGGCCTTTGGTGAACGGCAACGGCGGCTTGTTCAGCATCTGGCGGGTGGCGATATCGGCGCCCGGGTTCTTATCATAGAAGCCCTGCTGGCGCGTCAGATCGTAGGCCGCAGTGGTGATCGGCAGATAGCCGGTTTTCTGGTGCCATTCGGCGGCGATTTCCGGTTTGGTCAGGAAGTCGAGGAACTTCGCCACGCCGGTGTAAGTCTCTTTGTCTTTACCCTGCATCACCCACAGGCTGGCCCCGCCGATGATGGCGTTCTGCGGCGCGCCTTTCACGTCGGCATCGTATGGCATCATGCCGACGCCGTAGTTGAATTTGGCATACTGACGAATATCGGCCAGCGAGCCGGATGACGCGGTAGTGATCGCGCAGTCGCCGTTATAGAACTTCTCGGTGGACTCGTCTTTACGCCCGAAGTAGCTGAAATCGCCCTTCTTGTTCATCTCTTCGAGCAGGGCGATATGCTTCACCTGCTCCGGCTTATTGAACTCCAGTACCGCATCGGTACCGTCGAAGCCGTTATTTTTCGTGGCCACCGGCAGACCATGCCAGGCGCTGAAGTTTTCAATCTGGATCCAGCCCTGCCAGCCGCTGGCGTACCCGCACTTCATCCCGGCGGCTTTCAGCTTCGCGGTATAGGCCGCCAGATCCTGCCAGGTCTTCGGCGGCTGCTCCGGATCTAAGCCGGCTTTTTTGAAGGCGTCTTTGTTGTAGTACAGCACCGGCGTAGAGCTGTTAAATGGCTGGGAGAGCAGATGGCCGGTTTTCGAATCGGTGTAATACCCGGATACCGTCGGCACGAACTGCGATTCATCAAACTTGATGCCCGCCTCGCTAAACACCTGGTACACCGGCTTAATGGCTTTTGACGCCATCATGGTGGCGGTGCCGACTTCATACACCTGCAGGATCGCCGGGGCGTTGCCGGTACGGAAAGCGGCGATACCAGCACTCAGGCTCTGTTCATAGTTGCCTTTGTATACCGGAACGATTTTGTAATCAGGATTGGCCGCGTTAAAGCGTTGCGCCAGAGAATCCACTTCTTTACCCAGCTCGCCTTCCATTGAGTGCCAGAATGGGATGGTGGTAACCGCCAGGGCCTGACCGGCAAAAGCCAGGCTCAGCGCCAGTCCTAAAGCTGTATGTCGTAACGATATCATCGGTTATCTCTCTTGTTGTGCCGGATGCGCGATTTCACGCGTTTTATGCTCGCGGGGTAACATGACATGTTCGAATTACAGAAAAATAACTTTTTTATTACAAAAAAAAGATAGTAACGGGTCAGAGAGATGACAAGCCGATGAAAGGACGGGGGAAGTAAAGTGGGAGCTGAGACACGGATAATATTTGCGCGATCGGCTCCCGGGGTCGGCGCAAGCGCCTCGCCCGGGCTACAACGGCTTGGGTAGCCCGGCCAAGCGAAGCGCCGCCGGGTTGCAACGATTTAACCGTCATCCGCGCAAACGCGCGACAATCTGTTCCAGGGTAAGTTGCCCCGCTGCCGCCTCGACGGTCATGCCGACGAAGTCCGGGTTCGCCGGCAATATAATTCCATTTCGCTTTAAAAAAAGCAGGGTAATAAACAGTGCCGTACGCTTATTTCCATCATTGAAAATATGGCCGCGAGAAATCGCCAGCAGGTGCATCGCAGCGAGTCGCCACACGTCTGTCACACCTTCATATTCAATTTTGTTTAGCACCCTATACATTATCGCTTCGGCACGCCCCGGGTCGGGCATACCGGCAACGCCAGGCGTGACGCGGAGCAGCCTGTCGTGAAACTGTATTATCTCTTCCGCTGAGATAATCTGCAGCGTCATTTATCCGCAAGCTCCCTGATCTCATCACCATGAACCGCCATAATAGCCGCGAACTCATCATCCATTCTGGCCGCCTGGTAGCGTTCAAATTCTTCTGCACTAATGATGACCGCAGATTTATGCCCACGACGGGTAATGGTCACAGGTATACCTGTCACTGCGCTTTCCAGCACATCGGCCAGATTTTGTCGGGCTTCGCTATAGTTAACCGTTCTCATAAATACCTCCAAAGCTGTACTCTTTTATTGTACAACATACATGTACAAAAAAAGAGCTATCAGGCTCTTTTAAAGGTATTTGTGCGATCGGCTCCCGGGGTCGGCGCAAGCGCCTCGCCCGGGCTACAAACCGGCGAAGCGAACGACGCCGGGTTGCGATGAATTAACCGCCGAGATAGGCGCTGCGCACCGCCTCGTTGGCCAGCAGCGCGTCGCCGGTATCCTCCAGCACCACGTGGCCGTTCTCCAGCACGTAGCCGCGGTCGGCCAGCTTTAGCGCCTGGTTGGCGTTCTGCTCAACCAGGAAGATCGTCATCCCCTGCTCGCGCAGCTGCTCGATGGTGTCGAAAATCTGCTGAATGATAATCGGCGCCAGCCCTAATGAGGGCTCATCAAGCAGCAGCAGGCGCGGCTGGCTCATCAGAGCGCGACCGATCGCCAGCATCTGCTGCTCGCCGCCGGACATAGTGCCGGCGCGCTGAATACGGCGTTCATGCAGACGCGGGAACAGCTCATACACCCATTTGATGCGGGTCTGGAACTGATCGCGGTCGGCAAAGAAACCGCCCATCGCCAGGTTCTCTTCCACCGTCATACGCGAAAAGACGCGCCGCCCTTCCGGGACGATCGCCACCGCTTCACGCATGATTTTCGCCGTCTGCCAGTCGGTAATATCCTTACCGTCAAAGACAATGCGCCCGCTGGAAGCGCGCGGATCGCCACACAGCGTGCCGAGCAGGGTGGTTTTCCCCGCGCCGTTGGCGCCGATCAGCGTGACGATTTCACCCTGTTTGATATGCAGGCTGACGTTGTGCAGCGCCTGAATCTTGCCGTAGTGGGCGCTGACGTTGTCAAAAGTTAACATCGCGTTTTCCATCTTATGCCTCACCAAGGTATGCGCGGATCACGTCCGGGTTATTACGAATCTCTTCCGGCGTCCCGTTGGCCAGCGGTGTCCCCTGGTTCACGACGTAGATACGATCGGAAATGCCCATCACCAGCTTCATATCGTGTTCGATAAGCAGGATGGTGGTGTTGTGATGGTTACGCAGCTCGGCGATAAGCTCGTCCAGCTCTTTGGTCTCTTTCGGGTTCAGCCCCGCCGCCGGTTCATCGAGCATAAGAATTTCCGGCTGGGTCACCATGCAGCGGGCAATCTCCAGCCGGCGTTGGTCGCCGTAAGCCAGGTTGCTGGCCTGACGGTTGGCGTGCTCCAGCAGGCCGATACGCTCCAGCCAGGCGGCGGCCCGGTCCAGCGCTTCGCTCTGCGCCCGACGGAAGGCCGGCGTTTTCAGCAGGCCGGAGAAGAGCCCGGTTTTCAGCTGCTGATGTTGCGCCACCAGCAGGTTTTCAATCACCGTCATTTCGCGGAACAGACGCACGTGCTGGAAGGTTCGCACCACCCCCATCCGCGCAATCTGCTGGCCCGGCAGCCCTTCCAGGTGCTGGTCGCGCAGCATAATGGTGCCGCCAGTGGGCTTGTAGAAACCGGTCAGGCAGTTAAAGACGGTGGTCTTCCCGGCGCCGTTAGGGCCGATCAGCGAGACAATCTCGCGCTCTCTGAGCTCCAGCGACACATTGTTGACGGCCAGCAGGCCGCCGAAACGCATCATCAGGCCGCTGACGGATAATAATGGCTGACTCATGCCTGCTCTCCTTTCGCCTGACCGTTTTTCAGCTTCAACTGCACGCGCGTCATTGGCAGAAGCCCCTGCGGACGCCAGATCATCATCAGCACCATCAGGCCGCCGAGCATTAACATGCTGTATTCGTTGAAGTCACGCATCAGCTCGCGCGAGACCACCAGCAGAATAGCCGCGAGGATCACCGCGAACTGCGAGCCCATCCCGCCCAGCACCACGATCGCCAGTACGAAGGCCGACTCAGCGAAGGTGAAGGACTCCGGGCTGACAAAGCCCTGGCGCGCAGCGAACAGCGTCCCGGCGAAGCCAGCAAACGCGGCGCTGATGGTAAAGGCGGTCAGCTTGATGCGCGTCGGGCTCAGGCCCAGCGAACGACAGGCGATCTCATCTTCACGCAGCGCTTCCCACGCCCGCCCCAGCGGCATTCGCAGCAGGCGGTTGATGACGAACAGGCTGAGCACGACCAGCAGCAGCGCCACCAGGTAGAGGAAAATCACCCGATCAGAGGGATCGTATTTGACGCCGAAGAAATTGCTGAAGGTATCCCAGCCGCCTTCGCGGGCGGTACGGCTAAATTCAAGGCCGAAGAAAGTCGGTTTCGGGATCTGGCTGATGCCGTTCGGCCCGCCGGTGATCTCGGTATTGTTGAGCAGCAGAATACGCACAATTTCACCGAAGCCTAAGGTCACAATCGCCAGATAGTCGCCGCGCAGACGCAGCACCGGGAAGCCCAGCAGGAAGCCGGCCGCCGCGGAGACCAGGCCAGCCAGCGGCAGACAGGTCCAGAAGCCGAGACCGTAATAGTGGTTCAGCAGCGCGAAGGTATACGCGCCGATGGCGTAGAACCCGCCGTAGCCCAGCACCAGCAGGCCGGAAAGGCCGACCACCACGTTCAGCCCGAGGCCGAGGATGATATAGATCATCGTCAGGGTGGCGATATCCACCGTGCCGCGCGACACCATAAACGGCCAGGCCACGGCGATCACCAGCAGAGCAATCAGGAACAGCTTCTGCTTCACCGTTGAGCCGTCAATCGCCGGCATAATAAACTTCGGCCCGGAGACGTTCTTAACCGCTTTCTGGAACAGCGGCCGCAGCAGCTGGAAGAAAAAGACCACCGCGGTGCCGATAAAGATCCACTGCCAGCGAATATCGGCGGCGGTATCGACTACCAGCTTGGTGCCGTCCAGCTCCAGCTGCACGCCCATAAAGACGCCCGCCAGAATGAAGAACATCACGGCAGACAGCAGCGCCATTGCAATTTGCATCGGTTTCATACTTTTTCCACCTCCGGGCGGCCCAGAATGCCGGTCGGCATCACTAACAGCACCAGAATCAGCAGCGCGAAGGAAACAACGTCCTTATATTCGGTGCTGAGATAGGCAGAAGAGAGCGCCTCGGCAATACCCAGGATCAGGCCGCCGATCATTGCGCCAGGGATACTGCCGATACCGCCAAGCACGGCGGCGGTGAAGGCCTTCATCCCGGCCATAAAGCCGATGTAGGGGTTAATCACGCCGTAGAACTGGCCGAGCAGCACGCCCGCCACCGCCGCCATCGCTGCGCCAATGACAAAAGTCAGGGCAATGACGCGGTCGGTGTTAATCCCGAGCAGGCTCGCCATTTTCAGGTCTTCGGCACAGGCGCGGCAGGCGCGCCCCATCCGCGAGTAGCGAATGAACAGCGTCAGGGCCAGCATGGCGATAAAGGTCACCACCCAGATCACCAGTTGCATGGTGGTGATCGTCGCGGAGAAGCTGTCGCTGTGGCCGACGATCCACTGGCCGTTAAACAGGCTTGGCAGCGCCACGTCGCGCGACCCCTGGGTCAGGCTGACGTAGTTCTGCAGGAAGATAGACATCCCGATAGCGGAGATCAGCGCAATCAGACGCTTAGAGTTACGCACCGGCCGATAGGCAACGCGCTCGATACTCCAGCCGTAGGCGCTGGCAATCACAATGGCGCCCACGAATCCGGCGGCGACCAGCAGCCAGCTGGTGTCGATGCCCATCATCATCAGCGCGGCGATGATCATGAAGGAGACATAGCTGCCAATCATGTAGACCTCGCCGTGGGCGAAGTTGATCATGCCAATAATGCCATACACCATCGTGTAGCCGATGGCGATCAGCGCGTAGGTACTGCCCAGCGTGACGCCGTTAAACATCTGCTGCAGAAAATAGAGAAACTGCTCGGACATAAGGTAACCTTTTTCAAACCGCCCGCGGTTCGCGGGCGGAGGGATAACTCGTCTTCAGCGCTTATTTCGCCGCGCTCGAAGAGCCGTCGGCGTGCCACTGGAAGACACCAAACTCAAATCCCTTCAGATCGCCTTTTTCATCCCAGGTCAGCGGCCCAATCACGGTTTTCGCCCCGTGCGCTTTCAAATCTTTGATTAAATCCAGCGGCTGCTGGCTGCCGGTTCTGTCCATCGCCTGCGCCAGCGACTGAACGGCGGCATAGGTGATCCAGACGTACGGCCCGCTCGGATCTTTCTTCTCCGCTTTCAGCGCGTTGACGATGGCGCTATTGGCAGGGTCCTGATCGTAGCGTTTTGGCATTGTCACCAGCATGCCTTCCGCCGCGGCGCCCGCGATATTGGACAGCGAGGCGTTGCCGACCCCTTCCGGCCCCATAAACACGGTTTTCAGCCCGACGGAGCGCGCCTGGCGCAGCATCTGGCCCATTTCCGGGTAGTAGCCGCCGTAGTAGACGAAGTCGATGTTCTCTTTCTTCAGGCGCGCCAGCAGGGCGGAGAAATCTTTTTCCCCCGCGGTGATGCCGTCGAAGAAGACGATATTGGCCCCGGCTTTCTTCAGGTTGTCCTGCACCGAACGCGCCAGCCCTTCGCCGTACTGCTGCTTGTCATGAATGATGGCGATACGCTGCGGTTTCACTTTCTCGACGATATATTTCGCCGCGGTCGGCCCCTGCGAGGAGTCGAGGCCGGCGGTACGCATGATGTACTGATAACCGCGCTGGGTCAGCTCCGGATTGGTCGCCCCGGGGGAGATCATCAGGATGCCTTCATCCTCATAGATGTCGGAAGCCGGCTGGGTGGAAGACGAGCACAGGTGGCCGATAACGTACTGAATGCCGTCGTTGACGATTTTGTTGGCCACCGCGACCGCTTGCTTCGGATCGCAGGCGTCGTCATATTCCACGGCCACCAGCTTGTCACCCTTAATACCGCCGCTGGCGTTAATGTCTTTAATCGCCTGACGCGCGCCATTGAACTCCATGTCGCCCCACTGGGCCACCGGACCCGACATCGCGCCGACCACGGCGACCTTAATATCCTTGGCCATCGCCGCGTGCGACATCGCTAATGCGACAATGCCCGCGACGATGGTTTTCGCGTTCCTTTTCATGCTGCAGAACCCCGTTCGTGATGTGGTGTAAATGTTTTGTATTTTTATGGTTAAAAAGCATTCTGTGCTTTTATTAAACAACGCCATTTTTACCATTGAGTTTAATGGTTTAGCGCAGCTTTTCACTAAAAAACAGATTAAAATCTCTATTTTTCAGTCGATTAAGCAAAGATAATATTCTGTATTTTGGTGAAGATAAACAAAAAAAGTCCATCCTGCAGCATAAAATAACGATACATAAGGCGGAATAAAACGCTGCACATTAGGTTAAAACTCTGCTTATTTTTCGATCCATGACGGATTGCGCTACCCTGACTACATCCGGAAAACGAATCCCCTGATGTATGCGCAAAAAACAGCGCTCCGCCAGACAGCAATTTTGGGTACACTGGCGCCTCTGTTTTGCACTGGATTTGCCACCCATGAAACTGACCATTATCCGTTTACAGCACTTCAGCGATCAGGATCGCATCGACCTAGGGAAAATCTGGCCGTCGCAGGATCTGTCGACCCTAACCCTGGACGAGAATCATCGTCTCTACGCCGCCCGCTTTAACGAACGCCTGCTGGGCGCCGTGCGCGTCACCCTGCGCGGCGTCGAAGCCGAGCTCAGCGATCTGTGCGTGCGTGAAGTGACCCGCCGCCGCGGCGTCGGGCAATACTTAGTGGAAGAGACGTTGCGTGATAACCCGGCCATCAATAGCTGGCGCGTCGCCGACCAAGGGGTGGAGGACCGCGGCGTGATGGCCGCATTTATGCAGGCGCTCGGCTTTAGCGCCCAGCAGACCGGTTGGGAAAAGCATTAAGCCGTAGCCCCAATATGCGGAGCATGACCAAGGAAGAACCCGGCGGCGCTTCGCTTAGCCGGGCTACCTGGAAATTGTAGCCCCGGTAAGCGCAGCGCAACCGGGGTCAGACAACGCATCTGCGGCGTGAAAGGCCCCCCCCCATTTAACCCAGCATTTCGCGTTGCAAAAAGGCGTCAAGACCCGAAATCCCCGGGAGCTTACATCAGTAAGTGACCGGGGTTGAGGGACGCAGACAACGCATTTGCAGCGTGAAAGGCGCCCCCCATTTAACCCAGCATTTCGCGTTGCAAAAAGGCGTCAAGACCCGAAATCCCCGGGAGCTTACATCAGTAAGTGACCGGGGTTGAGGGCCGCAGACAACGCATTTGCAGCGTGAAAGGCGCCCCCCATTTAACCCAGCATTTCGCGTTGCAAAAAGGCGTCAAGACCCGAAATCCCCGGGAGCTTACATCAGTAAGTGACCGGGGTTGAGGGACGCAGACAACGCATTTGCAGCGTGAAAGGCGCCGGTTAAATTATTTGGCGTCGGTCGCCGTACCGTTAGCATGCCAGGTAAAGACACCGAACTCGAAGCCTTTCAGGTCGCCTTTCTGATCCCACGACAGCGGGCCCATCACGGTGTCTACCGTCGCGCCTTTCAGGTATTTAGCGATTTCCGCCGGATCGTCAGACTGATTCAGGCCCGCCTGCAGCGACTGCAGCGCCGCGTAGGTGGTCCACACGAAGGCGCCGCTCGGATCCTGTTTCTTCGCCTTGATCGCATCCACGATCGGTTTGTTCGCCGGCACCTGGTCGTAGTTCTTCGGCTTGGTCACCAGCAGGCCTTCCGCCGACTCGCCGGCGATGTTAGACAGGGAGACGTTCGCTACGCCTTCCGGGCCCATAAACTGGGTTTTCAGACCGGCAGCACGGGCCTGACGCAGGATCTGGCCCATTTCCGGGTGGTAGCCACCGTAGTAAACGAAATCGATATTCTCTTTCTTCAGGCGCGCCACCAGGGTGGAGAAATCTTTCTCACCGGCGGTGATGCCGTCGAAGAAGACCACGTTCGCCCCGCCTTTTTTCAGGCCATCCTGCACCGCACGGGCCAAACCTTCACCGTACTGCTGTTTATCATGTACCACAGCGATACGCTGCGGCTTCACTTTGTCGAGAATGTATTTCGCTGCGGTGGGTCCCTGATCGGAGTCCAGGCCGGTGGTGCGCAGGATCAGCTTATAGCCGCGCGCGGTCAGCTCCGGGGCAGTCGCTGCCGGCGTGATCATCAGAATGCCTTCGTCTTCATAGATGTCAGACGCCGGCTGAGTGGAAGAGGAGCACAGATGGCCAATAACGTACTTGATGCCGTCGTTGACCACTTTGTTGGCGACCGCTACCGCCTGTTTCGGGTCGCAAGCGTCATCATATTTGACGATCTGCAGCTTATTGCCCTTGATGCCGCCCTTAGCGTTGATATCCGCTACCGCCTGCTCGGCACCGGTAAACTCCTGGTCGCCGTACTGAGCCACCGGGCCGGACATCGCCCCGACGACCGCGATTTTGATGTCTTCCGCCAGCGCCGCGCTGCTCATAACTAAGGCAATACATCCTGCCAGTAACGCTTTACCCTTCATATTCATCCTGAGGCTCCCCATTATTATGGTTTTTGCATTTGTTGTGATGTTGTTTGTTAGCGCATTATTTTGTTTATATCGATAGGAAAAGCATATGATAGCTAATTCACCGGGGGCTGCTCGCGCTTTTGCAGCACACTATGCTAAACATACCGTCATTCTGAGGAATTTGAAACGACTAAATTGCGGGCTATGTAACAGATAAGTGACAAATAAAAAAACCGCGCCAGCATGAACCGGACGCGGTGCAAAACAGGCCCTGATTACCAGCCAGCGGGCAGGTAGCCTACCGCGGACGCTATCGCGTAGACGGCGCTGCAAAGATACAACAACACAATGAAGCATTGGATAAGCGGATGGGTCATCCAGGCCGGACAGGTCCAGCCTGGGGTCAGGTCGCCACGCTGGCGGGCGCCCTTCAGCATCAGGATCGGCATAATTGATAAAATGACGCCGCTGAACACTCCGGCAAAATAGAGCGCGTTGACGAAAGAAACCATGCCGCTATAGGCCAGCACGAACGGCGGGATCGCCACCACCAACAGCACCATCAGGCGCCGGGCGGGCTGTTCGTCATTCCCCAGGCGGAACTGATCGAAGATATTGGTCAGAAAGCTGCCGCCCAGCCCCCAGTAAGAGGTCAGCATGGCGCACAGCGCAAACAGGTTGGCCGAGAAGAACGCCCATTCGCCAAGCGCCCGGCCCCAGGAGATGGTGGCCACATCCGAGATATTGTCCAGGCCATTAAGCGAGATAACCGATAGCGGCACCAGCGCCAGCAGGGCAAAGGTCAAAGCCATACCGACCATAATGGCCCTGGGCAATTTTTCCGGTTTGTCGGCGAAGCCCCGCGCCATCTCCGGCACGATATACTGTGCCGAGAAGCAGAATGCCACGACATTGAAGACCGGAACCATATACAGCCAGTTGCCGTCGAGCAGATAGCCCACGCGGGTGGTCTCTTTCAACAGCGTGGCAATCACCAGCACCGAGATCATCACCACCATACCGATGCTGATAAATTTCTCGCCGCGGCCAATCGCCTTCAGGCCCAGGTAGAGCACCCCTGCCGCCGGGACGAAAAACAGCACGCTGCCCAGCGCCGGCGAGATGCCAAACAACGAGTGCAGCAGCTTGCCGCTGCCGGTCATATAAGCCGTCAATGCGCCGACGCTGTTGACGCAAACGGAGAGGAACATCATCAGCGCGCCAAAGCCGCCGACGTAGCGCTTCGATAAACCGCTGAGCTGCAGATGTTTACGGGTGCGGAGCGTGGATTCCGCGACATAGAGCATAGTCACCGTCGTCAGGCTGCCCACCAGCACCAGCCAGAACAGCAGCGGTAAGAAGCCCGCTTTGCTCGACGCATAGGCGATAGAGAGGACACCCGCACCGATATTGGTACCGACAATCATCGATACCCCTTCGATGAAGCTCAGAGATTTTGTAGGGACAGCCGTACGTTCCCGGCCGGTGAGGACGGGAGAAAAGGTGGAGTTTTCAGACATAATACTTTCCGTTTTACTCCGGCGGTTTTTACCGCCGGAAAAAAGGTGATATCAGGGTGATAAACCACTCACGCTGAGCATGAACAGCCGGCTGCGGCGTCCTGTTTCTGTTCGGCTTCCCTGCCGCCGCAGCCCGCCGGGGAGACGTTAGCTCTTCAGGATGCGCGCCAGAATATCCAGCGCTTTCGAGAACTGGGCGTCGGGGATAGTCAACGGATACAGGAAGCGGATCACGTTGCCGTAGACGCCACAGCTCAGCAGCAGCAGGCCGTTTTCCTGCGCTTTCTGTTGCACAAGGCGGGTGAACTCCGGCGACGGCTCGCCTGTTTGCGGATCGTTAAACTCCACCGCCACCATCGACCCCCGGCCACGGACATCCACGATCGCCGGGCAGGTAGCGCGCGCCTGGTTGAGCACTTCCTGCAGATGGCTACCCAACTGCTCAGCGCGCTGGCACAGCTGTTCTTCGGCAATGACATCCAGCACCGCGTGCGCCGCGGCCACCGCCAGCGGGTTACCGGCATAGGTTCCGCCCAGCCCGCCTGGGGCTGGCGCATCCATCACCTCGGCGCGACCGACAACGCCCGACAGCGGGAAACCGCCGGCGAGGCTTTTCGCCATCGTCATCAGATCCGGTTTCACCTCATAGTGCTGCATAGCGAACAGCTTGCCGGTGCGGGCGAAACCGGTCTGCACTTCATCAGCGATCAGCAGAATACCGTGGGTATCGCACAGATCGCGCAGCGCCTGCATAAAATCGGCCGGCGCGACGTTAAAGCCGCCTTCCCCCTGGATCGGCTCGAGGATGATGGCCGCTACCTGGTCCGGCGCAATATCCGCTTTGAAAATGCGCTCCAGGCTTTTCAGCGCATCCGCGGTGGTCACGCCGTGCGCCTCATTGGGATAAACGCCGTGATAGACCGATCCCGGGAAGGGCCCGAAGCCGATTTTGTAGGGCGCGACCTTACCGGTGAGGGCCATGGTCATAAAGGTACGGCCGTGGAAGCCGCCGCCGAAAGTAATCAGCCCCGGGCGGCCGGTGTAAGCGCGGGCAATTTTCACTGCGTTCTCAACCGCTTCCGCGCCGGTGGTGAAGAAAGCCGTTTTTGCCGGCCCGTCAATTGGCGCCAGATCGTTGATACGCTCCGCCAGCGAAACATAACTTTCGTACGGCACAATCTGATAGGCGGTGTGGGTGAACGCCTGCAGCTGATCGGCGACCGCGGCGACCACTTTCGGATGACGGTGACCGGTATTTAACACGGCGATCCCGGCGGCGAAATCGATCACCTCATTGCCTTCGATATCCCACAGCGTGGCGTTTTCCGCCTTCTCGACAAAGTAGTTACACATTACGCCTACGCCGCGCGGCGTCGCCTGCTGGCGACGTTGATTCAGTTCTGAGCTTTTCACCTGCGAATCTCCTGTCGTGTATGTCACGTTATCGCAACAAATTAGAAACGATGTCGTTTATTTACACAGGAGTTGGCCCTATAATCGAGTACCAATTTAGAATATCTGAGGGATCCAATTGCGTTCGCTGGTGGGTGACCTGGTGCTGGTCCGTCTGCAGGAAGAGCGGGATCCTCTTCTGCACAAACGCTTATATAACGCGCTGCGCCGCGCGATCCTCGATGGTTCGCTGGCGCCGCAAAGCCGCCTGCCGCCGTCGCGCGATCTGGCGGGTGAACTCGGCGTATCAAGAAACACCATATTAACAACTTATGAACAATTACTGGCGGAAGGATATGTGGTTTCCCGCCGGGGAAGTGGAACATTCGTTGCCCAAACCGCCCCTGAGAGCTCATTGACGGCTAAAGGTCAGCAAGAAAACAGCAGTATCGCGGCACCGACGGTGCATCTTTCACGCCGAGGCCAACATCTGCTCGGCCAGGTCAGCGCCAGCCCGCGCCAGTGGGGGGCGTTTATACCCGGCGTGCCGGACGTTAACGCCTTTCCCCACCCGCTGTTCAGTAAGATCCAGGCCCGTATCAGCCGTCGGCCCAAGCCGGAGCGGCTCAGCTATAGCTGCAACGGTGGCACCCCGGAACTGCAGCAGGCGCTGGTGGATTATCTGCGCGTGTCGCGCGGCGTCCACTGTCAGGCAGATCAAATTCTTATCACCGAGGGGATCCACCAGGCGATCGATCTGGTCACCCGCATGCTGTGTGATAACGGCGATCTGGCGTGGGTGGAGGAGCCTTCCTATTGGGGGATCCGCCACGTGCTGGCGATGAACGACGTTCGGGTGGAACCCCTGACCGTCGATGCCAACGGCCTGTGCCCGCCGGAAACGGTTGACGACGCGCCGAGGCTCATCTTCGTTACGCCTTCCCACCAGTACCCGCTGGGCGCGGTGATGAGCCTTGAGCGCCGCCAGCGACTGCTGGCGCTCGCCCGTCAGCAGGGGAGCTGGATCGTCGAAGATGATTATGACAGTGAGTTTCGCTTTTCCGGCCAGCCGATCCCCGCCCTGCAGGGTCTGGTCCCCGATGCCCCGGTGGTCTATATCGGCACCTTCAGCAAAACGCTCTATCCCGGCCTGCGCCTGGGCTACGTGGTGATCCCCCGTCCGCTGCTCAGCGATCTGAAGCACGCCCATGCCGAGCTTTACCGCGGCGGCCATTCGCTGATCCAGATGGCGCTGGCGGAGTTTATTACCGCCGGCCACTATTCGGCCCATATCCGCCGTATGCGGTTGCTCTACAGCCGTCGCCGCGCCTTTTTAACTGAGCTTATCCAGCGGCACTGTATGCCGTACGCCCTGTCTGACTTCAGCGATAATGCCGGGCTGCATTTGATCCTCAATTTGCCCGCAGAGGCTGACGATGTGGCGATTGCCAAAGAGGCTAATGCGCGCCACATTCTGGTGCGGCCGCTGTCGCGCTACTACCTGACGGCGGCGCGGAAGAAAGGATTACTGATGGGATTCGCCAGCCAGCCCGAAGAGCAGATGGCGCCGGCGTTCAGCGTCTTACTCGACTGCCTGCAGACGCACTGCCCGCAGATGCTCCTGCCCCGGGAGGACGCAGAAAAACAAAACGCCCCAACCTGAGGCGGGGCGTTATCGGGGAGCCTGATATCAGGTATCAGGCAGGCGTGGCGTATCAGGCTTCGATAGCGGCACGCAGTTTTTTCATGGCGTTCTTTTCCAGCTGACGCACACGCTCTGCGGAGACGCCGTAGCGGTCGGCCAGTTCCTGAAGCGTGGACTTGTTGTCTTCGTCCAGCCAGCGGGCGCGGATGATGTCCTGGCTACGCTCGTCCAGGCCCTGCATCGCGTCAGTCAGCTTATTCGCCGCCTGCTCTTCCCAGTTGTCGTCTTCGATGCCGTCGGCAAAGTTAGACGTTTTGTCCTGCAGATAAAGGACCGGCGCCATCGGCTGGCTGTCGGACTCATCGTCGGAAGACATGTCGAAGGTCATGTCCTGGGCCGCCATACGGGATTCCATCTCGCGGACGTCTTTGCTCGACACGCCCAGCTCACGGGCCACCATTTCCACTTCATCCTGGTTGAACCAACCCAGACGCTGTTTGGTTTTACGCAGGTTAAAGAACAGCTTACGCTGTGCTTTGGTGGTAGCGACCTTCACAATACGCCAGTTACGCAGCACGTATTCGTGAATTTCAGCTTTAATCCAGTGCACGGCGAAGGAGACCAGGCGCACACCCACTTCCGGGTTGAAGCGACGCACGGCTTTCATCAGGCCGATATTGCCTTCCTGGATCAGATCCGCCTGCGGCAGGCCATAGCCCGAGTAGTTACGAGCAATGTGAACAACAAAGCGCAGGTGAGACAGAATCAGCTTTTTAGCTGCTTCCAGATCGCCCTGGTAATGCAGCTTTTCAGCAAGCTCCCGCTCTTCATCAGCCGACAGCATCGGCCAAGTGTTAGCGGCCCGGATGTACGATTCCAGGTTACCAACGGGGGCTAAAGCTAAAGTTTGCATTTCTTTGGTCATTCAAATCCTCTCAATTGATATCTTCTGACGCGTTCTTGTCCCCATCAGGCAACAAGCATGCCAGCATTCATGAGCAACGAGAATATCACTCACATTAGTATCAGACAGTGATTTTATCCACAAGTTCCATGCAACGGTGTGAATAAATTACGCACAAAATGTGACACCACGATGAACAAGTGAGGGCAGGAAAAGGAGAACAAGCTTGCGGTATCTTTCCCTGCGAACAGGAACTCATTGCAGCAGGGAAAGATTATATCACGCTTTTTTTAATCGGGAGTAAAGTGACGTAAATGTTGCACTGTCGCCAGCCAGGCGGCGACCCACCCGATCATCGAGCAGACAATCAGCATCAACAGGCACTCGTCGAAGCCCAGGCCGCTCAGCTCAAACTGGGTGCCGAACACTTTCGCCACTTCGGTCACTGCCGACGAGAGGCGCATCACCAGAATCTCCGACAGGATCAGCGATAAAAACGCGCCGGAGAATCCCAGCATCGCCCCGCCGTAGAGGAACGGACGCAGGATAAAGCCGTCGGTGGCGCCGATCAGCTTCTGCACGTTAATGGTATCGCGGCGGGCAAAGATGCTCAGGCGCACGCTGTTGCCGATCACCAGGAACACCGCCGCCACCATCAGCACGCCGATCATCGCCGACACGCGGCCTACCAGCCCGGTAAGCGAGGAGAGACGGGCAAACCAGCTGTCGTCCATCCGCACCTCATCCACCCCCTGGATCCGCGATACCCGCTCGCGCAGGGTATTGAGCGCTTCCGTGCTCTGGAAATCCAGCTTCGGCACCACGATGGCGACCGCCGGCAGCGGGTTCTCTTCCAGCATATCCAGTGCGCCGCCAAAGCCTGACCAGTTACGGAATTCACCCAGCGCCTCGTCACGGGACAAATAGTTTACCTTGTCGACGCCCTGCTCCGCCTGCAGCTGGCCCACCACCCGCGCCGCGGCGTCGTCATCCAGCGTTTTTTCCAGATAAACGGTGATCTGCGGCGATGGATAATACTGTGACGCCGCGCTGCTGACGTTTTTGTAGACCATGTAGCAGACGCTTGGCAGGGTCAACGAAATGGCGATGACCATCACCGTCAGGAAGGTCGCCAGCGGCGTGCTTTTGAGATCCTGCAACGCGCCGTGCCAGGCATAGCGCACCTGTTCGTTGAACACGTTACTCTTACGCGAGGCCGGGTTAGGCGCCGCTTTCGGCCGTTTTGGCGCATTGCGCCCGCCGCCGCTGCCGCCCGCCGCGTTGCGCAGGCGATCGAACTTACTGCCGAACTGGCGAATCTGGTTCATTGCGTCGCGCTTATTCACCCCGAATGCCTCCATGCAGATGGCCGTCGCTGAGCGACAGCACGCGGTACGGACGACTGGAGATAAGCCCCAGATCGTGCGTCGCCATCAGTACCGTCACCCCAACGCGGTTAAACTCTTCAAACAGACGTAAAATCCCCTCCGAGAGCGCCTCGTCGAGGTTACCGGTCGGTTCATCCGCCAGCAGCACCGCCGGCTTGTTGACCACCGCGCGGGCTATACCGACGCGCTGCTGCTCACCGCCGGAGAGCTGAATCGGAAAGTTCTTCGCTTTGTCCAGCAGGCCGACCTTGTCCAGCGCCGCCGAGACGCGGCGACGAATGTCATCGCCGCTGGCGCCGGCGATAATCAGCGGGATCGCCACGTTGTCATACACGGTACGATCCATCAGCAAATGGTGGTCCTGGAAAATCATGCCGATCTGGCGGCGCAGGAACGGTACCTCACGGCTCTTCAGGCGGCTGATTTCATGACCGCTGAAGAAAATTTTCCCGGCGCTGGGCCGTTCGATACCACAGATAAGCTTCAGCAGGGTACTCTTCCCTGCGCCGGAATGGCCGGTCAGAAACGCCATCTCGCCCGGCTGCAGGTGGAAGGTCACCCCCTGCAGCGCTTGTCTCCCACCGAGATAGGCTTTGCTGACTTGTTCAAAGCGAATCATTCTTAATCCTCTCGGGCAAAAAGTGCCTCAATAAAGTCGCCCGCATTAAACGGACGCAGATCCTCAATACGCTCGCCGACGCCAATATAGCGAATCGGAATGCCGAACTGATCGGCCACCGAGAAGATCACGCCGCCTTTGGCGGTGCCGTCCAGCTTGGTCAGGGTGATCCCGGTCAATCCTACCGCCTCATGGAACAGTTTGGCCTGGCTAATGGCATTCTGCCCGGTGCTGGCGTCAATAGTTAACATCACCTCATGCGGCGCGTCGACGTCCAGTTTTTTCATCACCCGGACAATCTTCTTCAGCTCTTCCATCAGGTGCGATTTATTCTGCAGACGCCCGGCGGTGTCGGCAATCAGTACGTCAACATGGCGCGCCTTCGCCGCCTGAATGGCGTCGAAAATCACCGAGGCGGAGTCCGCGCCGGTATGCTGGGCGATCACCGGGATATTGTTACGCTGACCCCAGACCTGCAGCTGTTCCACCGCCGCCGCGCGGAAGGTATCCCCCGCCGCCAGCATCACCGATTTACCCTGCTGCTCAAACTGACGCGCCAGCTTGCCGATGGTGGTGGTTTTCCCCACCCCGTTTACGCCGACCATCAAAATAACAAATGGCGTTTTGCCTTCTACGTTCAGCGGCTCATCCACTTTGGCGAGAATCTCGCCCATCTCTTCTTTCAGCAGGCCGTACAGCGCTTCCGCATCGCGCAGTTGCTTACGGCTGGCGCCTTCCGTCAGGTTGGTAATGATCTTGCGAGTGGTTTCCACCCCGACGTCGGCGATCAGCAGTTGCTCTTCCAGCTCTTCAAATAGATCATCGTCGATCTTCTTGCCGCGGAACAGGCTGATAAATCCGGAACCAAGATTTTCTTTGGTTTTCAGAAGGCTACGCTTGAGGCGGGCGAAAAAGCCTTCTTTCGTCGGTTTTTCCTGCTCCTGAGCCAGCGCTTCCACCGGCGCCTCGTCCTCGGGCTCCGGCACTACGACCGCCGCCTCTTCGGCCGCCTCGGCCGCCAGCGCCAGTGCTTCCAGCTCTTCATCGCTTAACGGGGCGTCCTCTTCAGGGACCTCCGTCTCCTGCGGCTCGGCGATAACGTCTGCCACAGGCTGCTCTGCTACGGCTTCCGCCACCACCGGTTCGGCGATCACCTCTTCCGCCAGCGGCTCAACCACCGCAGGCTGTTCAGGCGGTTCGCTGACCGCGGGCTCCGGTTCAACAACAGGCGCGTCTTCGACCAGAGCAGGCGTTTCCACCCACTTTTCTTCCTGCACGCTGGCAGGCTCCGCGAGGTGCGCTTTTTCGCTTTCGACCACCGTCTCGGTCACTTCGACGACATCTTCGGCAAACGCCTCCGGGTCTGCTTTCGGCGCGCTCGGCTCAGCAGGGGTTTCCGCTACCGGCGACTCATCGGCAACCGCTTGTTGTTCTTCTACTTTTTGTTCAGTCTCGGTTTCCTGTGCCTGTTCTTTCTGTCCAAAGCCCAGCCAGGAAAAGAAGCCACGTTTTTTCTCTTTTGCCATTTGCGACCACACTCCTCGCTGTTTTATTCATGGCGCAGCTTCATCAGAAGCTGAAAAAATGATGAAATTAGTCGGATAGTCTATCACTTAACTTAACTCGCAGCACCGCCCCCGGATTAAGGTTTCGTCAACCGCCGTCGATCGCTAGAATAGCAGGCCGGAAGTTGAGACTTGAGCAGAGAGATGAAAAAACCAAACCACGCGGGCAGCGGCCAGATCCGCATTATCGGTGGGCAATGGCGCGGCCGTAAATTACCGGTGCCGGAGAGCCCGGGCCTGCGGCCGACCACCGACCGGGTTCGCGAAACCCTTTTTAACTGGCTGGCGCCGTCCATCGTTGACGCGCACTGCCTCGACTGCTTTGCCGGCAGCGGCGCGCTGGGGCTGGAGGCGCTGTCCCGCTATGCGGCCAGCACCACGCTACTGGAGATGGAGCGCGGCGTAGCCCAGCAGTTGCAAAAAAATCTCGCCACCCTGAAAGCGGATCGCGGCAAGGTGATCACCACCAACACCCTCAGCTTCCTGAGCCAGCCGGGGACACCGCACCAGATCGTGTTCGTCGACCCGCCGTTCCGTCAGGGGCTGCTGGAGGAGACGCTACGTCTGCTGGAGACACAAGGCTGGCTGGCCGATGAGGCCCTGGTGTATGTCGAAAGCGAAGTCGAAAACGGTTTACCGCCGGTGCCCGCTAACTGGCAGCTGTATCGTGAAAAAGTGGCCGGACAGGTCGCCTACCGTCTTTACCAACGTGAGGCCCAAGGAGAGCACCATGCTGATTAATTTAGGCCGCCTGCTGATGCTGTGCGTCTGGGCCTTTCTGTTATTGAACCTGTTTCAGCCCTTCCCGAAGCCGCTGAATATCTTCGTCAACGTCGCGCTGATTTTCATGATCCTGATGCACGGGCTGCAGTTGACGCTGCTCAAGGCGACGCAGCCGAAAGAGGCGCCGCCGCTGAGCCGCTTTGAGCAAATCCGCATTTTTATCTTCGGCGTGTTTGAGCTCGTCGCCTGGCAGAAAAAACTGAAGGCGACGCTGAAAAAGTAGTCCTGAAAAGGGCTCAGGGATCGGGCGTAAACGCCACGAACGCTGTGCCCTTATAACTCAACATCCCGCGATCGCCCACGCTCAGCGCATGATATTGCGGCGCGTCGAGGCGAAACACCACCTCCAGCCCACCGTTTTCGGGGCGAAAGCTCGCTTCATAGCGCATCTCACTGCCTGCGGGCGTCACCGTCTGCTGCCGCGAGCGCCGATCGTTAATCACTTTTTCCCGTTTATTGCTGACGATAACCCGCTTTTGTAGCAACGGCGCGGCGTCATTCGCCTGTTTCTCACGGCGCTGCTGGACATAGCGAAACGAAGCCGCCACCACAATCACCGCGACGACCAGAACAAAAAAGAGGGGCATTTTACTCATCAAGGTTACCCATAAAAAATATCAGGAATCAGCATACTGCGTCGGGAATAACATTGTCATCTGCTACGCCAAACCACTACACTGAGTTGTAGCATCACGCATCCGTAACTTTCTTTATGATAACAGATACAGGGACTTACTATGCTTTGGTCATTTATTGCTGTCTGTTTCTCCGCATGGCTTTATGTCGATGCATCCTATCGTGGGCCGGCCTGGCGACGTTGGGTATTTAAACCTGTCACCCTGATTCTGTTGCTGTTACTGGCCTGGCAGGCGCCGATGTTCAATGCCATCAGCTATCTGGTGCTGGCCGGCCTGTGCGCCTCGCTGCTCGGCGACGCCCTGACCCTGCTGCCGCGCCAGCGGGTGATGTACGCGGTGGGCGCTTTCTTCCTGTCACATCTGCTGTATACCATCTGGTTCGCCAGCCAGCTGACGCTGTCGTTCTTCTGGCCGCTGCCGCTGGTGCTGCTGGTATTCGGCGCCCTGCTGATGGCGGTGATCTGGAGTCGGCTGGAAGAGATGAAAATGCCGGTGCTGACCTTTATTGGAATGACGCTGGTGATGGTCTGGCTGGCCGGTGAGCTGTGGTTTGCCCGCCCCACCAACACCGCGCTGTCCGGTTTCGCTGGCGCGGCCCTGCTGCTGCTGAGCAATGCCGTATGGCTGGTGAGCCACTATCGTCGCCGCTTCCGCGCCGATAACGCCATTGCCGCCGCGTTCTACTTTGCCGGCCACTTCCTGATCGTGCGCGCGTTATACCTGTAATTTAGTCCTTGACTCTGGAGTCGACTCCAGAGTGTATCCTACGGCTAATGAGAAAATTATCATTTCCCGGAGGGTGCCATGTCGACTCCAGACGCGCAGGATAAAAAAGTCCCACAATTCTCGTCATTCACCATGCGGCCAGCGACCGCGCCGGCGGAGAGCTGCTGTACAGATCACGCCTGCGCCACAGAATCCGCCCCTGCCGCCGAAGCGCTCGACGACGCCCGCTATAGCTGGCAGGTTGATGGCATGGACTGCGCCGCCTGCGCCCGCAAGGTGGAAACCGCGGTTCGCCAGGTACCCGGCGTCAGTCAGGTCCAGGTGCTGTTCGCCACAGAAAAGTTGCTGGTTAACGCCGAGGGCGATATCCGCGCTCAGGTTGAGAGCGCGGTCCGCCAGGCGGGCTATACGCTGCGCGATGCCGATGCTCCCGCAGCAGAGAAAACCCGAGGGTCGCTGCTGCGCGACAATCTGCCGTTACTGACGCTGTTTATCATGATGGCCCTGAGCTGGGGGCTGGAGCAGGCCAACCACCCTGCCGGTCAGTTGGCCTTTATTGCCACCACCCTGGTTGGCCTGTGGCCGGTTGCTCGCCAGGCGCTGCGCCTGATCAAGAGCGGGAGCTGGTTTGCCATTGAAACGCTGATGAGCGTCGCCGCCATCGGGGCGCTGTTTATCGGCGCCACTGCGGAAGCGGCGATGGTCCTGCTGCTGTTCCTGATCGGCGAGCGTCTCGAAGGCTGGGCCGCCAGCCGCGCACGGCAGGGGGTGAGCGCGCTGATGGCGCTGAAGCCCGACACCGCCATCCGTCTGCGCAACGGTGTGCGGGAAACCGTCGCCCAGCGCGACCTGCGTCCCGGAGATGTGATTGAAGTGGCCGCCGGCGGGCGTCTGCCGGCGGATGGCCAGCTGCTGTCGCCGTTTGCCAGCTTTGATGAAAGCGCCCTGACCGGCGAGTCGGTGCCGGTGGAGCGTCAGGCCGGGGAACGAGTCGCGGCGGGCGCCACCAGCGTCGATCGCCTGGTGCAGCTTACCGTGATATCCGAACCGGGCGACAGCGCCATCGACCGCATCCTGAAGCTGATTGAAGAGGCAGAGGAACGTCGGGCGCCAATCGAGCGTTTTATCGATCGCTTCAGCCGGATCTACACCCCGGCCATTATGGTCGTAGCTTTGTTGGTCGCCATTGCCCCACCGCTGTTCTTCGCCAGCGCCTGGCTGCCGTGGATTTATAAAGGGCTGACGCTGCTGCTGATCGGCTGTCCGTGCGCGCTGGTCATCTCCACGCCGGCGGCCATCACCTCCGGCCTGGCGGTCGCCGCCCGCCGCGGGGCGCTAATCAAAGGCGGCGCGGCGCTGGAACAGCTGGGCCAGGTGCGGCAGGTGGCGTTCGATAAAACCGGCACCCTGACCGTCGGCCAGCCGCAGGTGACTTCGGTGATCGCCACGGCTGAGTTTGACGACAACGCGCTGCTGGCGCTGGCGGCGGCGGTGGAGCAAGGCTCCAGCCACCCGCTGGCGCAGGCCATCGTCCGTGAAGCACAGCGGCGTCAGCTGAGTATTCCGCTTGCCAGCGGCCAGCGGGCGCTGGCGGGCTCTGGCATCGAAGCCGAGGTGAACGGCAGCCGCATCTTGATCTGCGCCGCCAGCAAAGCCGCCCCGGCAGAACATGAGGCGCAGATCCAGCAGCTGGAAAGCGCCGGGCAAACGGTAGTGCTGGTGATGCGCGGCGAGACGCTGCTCGGTATTCTGGCGCTGCGCGACACCCTGCGCGACGACGCGCGTCAGGCGGTGGATGCTCTGCATCAGTTGGGGGTTCAGGGGGTGATCCTTACCGGGGATAACCCGCGCGCCGCGGCAGCCATCGCCAGCGAACTGGGGCTGGAATTCCGCGCCGGTCTGCTGCCGGCGGACAAAGTGAAAGCCGTCATGGCGCTGAATGCCGATGCGCCGCTGGCGATGGTCGGGGACGGAATCAACGACGCCCCGGCGATGAAAGCGGCCACCATCGGCATCGCCATGGGCAGCGGCACCGATGTGGCGCTGGAGACGGCCGACGCCGCGCTGACCCATAACCGTCTGACCGGCCTGGCGCAGATGATTTCTCTGGCGCGCGCCACCCATGCCAATATTCGCCAGAACATCGCGATAGCCTTAGGGCTGAAGGGGATTTTCCTCGTCACCACCCTGCTCGGCCTGACCGGGTTGTGGCTGGCGGTGCTGGCGGATACCGGCGCCACCGTGCTGGTAACGGCTAACGCGCTGCGGTTATTGCGTAAGAAGTTGTAGCATAGATACCGGCTTCCCTGCTCGCGCTACGCTTAGCAGGGCTACGGTTCCAGACCGTCGGGTAGCCCGGATAAGGCGCTACGCGCCGCCATCCGGGATATTCCCTGCTCGCGCTACGCTTAATTCCGGACCGTCGGGTAGCCCGGATAAGGCGCTACGCGCCGCTATCCGGGAAAAGCTCAGTGGCTTTTGCGGATCAGATAGCGGTACGGCAGGGCTTCGGTTTCCTGGGCCACCAGCTCATGCTCCATAAAGCGGCAGAATCCCGGGATATCGCGGGTGGTGGCCGGATCGTCAGCAATAATCAGCAGCGTCTCGCCGACCGGCATCGTCCGCACGGTTTTACGCACCATCATGACCGGCTCCGGGCAGCGGAGCCCCAGGGCATCCAGGGTATGGTCAGGAGTGGAGAAAAGTTCGCTCATTTTAGTCTCACGTTAACAAAACGGCCCTAGTTTACCCCCAGTTCGCCAGTACGCAAGCCAGGTTAACGTTTGCGCGAAAAACAACCATTGCATTACGCCGACAACGCAGTATCATGCAGCCGTTTTTTATTGGGTTCCCTCACCCCAACGTTCCGCTGCCGATTGCTCATTCACCTGAAGCATGACGGGCATAAAAAGGTCACAATATGAATCCGTTTACTACCGTACAGCGCAAAAAAGCGCTCGTCTGGCTTTCGCTATTTCATCTGCTGGTCATCACCTCCAGCAACTATCTGGTTCAGCTGCCGATCTCCATTTTTGGTTTCCATACCACCTGGGGCGCGTTTAGTTTTCCGTTTATCTTTCTCGCCACCGATCTGACGGTACGCATTTTTGGCGCACCGCTGGCGCGACGCATCATTTTCGCGGTGATGGTCCCGGCGCTGGTTATCTCTTACGGCATCTCTGCGCTGTTCTACATGGGCGAGTGGCAGGGCTTTGCCGCGCTGGGCACCTTTAATCTCTTCGTCGCGCGCATCGCCATCGCCAGCTTTATGGCCTATGCACTGGGGCAGATCCTCGACGTCCACGTCTTCAACCGCCTGCGGCAGAGTCGCCACTGGTGGCTGGCCCCCACCGCCTCGACGCTGTTCGGCAACATCAGCGATACCGTCGCGTTCTTCTTTATCGCTTTCTGGCGCAGCCCGGACCCGTTTATGGCCGCCCACTGGGGGGAAATCGCCCTCGTCGACTACAGCTTTAAAGTGCTTATCAGCATTATTTTCTTCCTGCCGATGTACGGCGTGCTGTTAAATATGCTGTTGAAAAGACTGGCGGATAAATCTGATTTGTCGGCATTACAGCCGAGTTAAAGGTACTCGCGGGCCGATGTGTTAAGATAGCCGGATGAGCCATTAGTGGCCGTTTATCGAAAGGAAGATGTCAATGCGCAATTTGGTTAAATATGTCGGTATTGGCCTGCTGGTAATGGGGCTTGCCGCCTGCGATAACAGCGATTCAAAAGCGCCAACCGTTGGCGCAGCAGCGGAGAGCAATGCCAGCGGCCAGGCAATCAGCCTGCTGGATGGCAAACTGAGCTTCACCCTGCCTGCGGGCATGGCCGACCAGAGCGGCAAACTGGGTACCCAGGCGAACAACATGCACGTCTACTCTGACGCTACCGGCCAGAAAGCGGTCATCGTCATCGTCGGCGACAGCACCAATGAAGATCTGGCGGTACTGGCGAAACGACTGGAAGATCAGCAGCGTAGCCGCGACCCGCAGCTGCAGGTGGTGAGCAACAAATCGCTGGAGATGAAAGGCCATACCCTGCAGCAGCTGGACAGCATCATCTCTGCCAAGGGGCAGACCGCCTGGTCTTCAGTGATCCTCGGCAAAGTGGATGACAAACTGCTGACCCTGCAGGTGACCCTGCCGGCGGACAACCAGCAGCAGGCGCAGACCGAAGCAGAAAGCATCATCAACACCCTCACCATCCAGTAATTACTGGCCTGGTGCGATGGCCTCCGGTTCGCTAACCGGGGGCCGTTTTTTTAGCCGCCAGCCCAACAGCAGCGCCGCCATCACCAGCCCAGCCGCGGCGAGATAAATCATCGAGATCCCGGTCCACGCCATCAACAATCCGGCCAGCGGCCCGGTGACCCCCAACGACAAATCCATAAACACGGTATAGGTCGCCAGCGCCGACCCCTGATTGTGCTGCGGCACCGCTTTGACCGCCACCACCCCCAGCGCCGGGAAGACCAGCGAGAACCCCGCCCCGGTAAGGAAGGTACCGATTTTCGCCAGCAACGGCGTATCGGCAAAGCCGACCAGCAGTAGTCCGATAATCTCCACGCTAAAGCAGAGCATCGCCACGTTCAGTCCACCGAGGCGATTAATGCCGTTAGGAAACAGCAGCCGCGTGCCAACGAACGCGCAGCTGAATAACGTCAGAGCGAAAGCCGCGCCGTCCCAGCCTTTGGCGTCATAAAACAGCGTGATAAAGGTGGCGATCACCCCGAAGCCGGCGGAGGCCAGCGCCAGCGCCATACCGTAGGGCCAGACCCGGCCAAGCACCGCGCGAAACGACATCGCTTTACCTTTGGTAGCCTTCACCGCCGCGCGGGGCAGCGCACAGAGGATCGCCACCAGCGCCACCGCCATAATGACTACCGCCAGGCCGCTGAGGCCAATGTGTGAATAGCACAGCACGCCGAGCGGCGCGCCCATCGCCATCGCCCCGTAGGTCACAATCCCGTTCCACGAGATCACCCGCCCGATATGCAGCGAACCGACCACGCCGACGCCCCACAGCGTCGAGCCTGTGCCGGCGAAGCTCTGGCCGATACCAAGGATCACCCGTCCGAGGCATAACAGCAGCAAGCTAACCAGAGGCCAGCCGCTGCTCCAGGCCGCCAACAGATAGCTCAAACCGCTCAAAAAACAGCCGCAGAGACCGAAGACGACAATCTTTTTAGGCCCCAGCAGGTCGGCATAGCGCCCGGCATGCGGGCGGCTGAGCAGCGTGGCGAAATATTGCAGACTAATCACCAGCCCGGCCCAGAAAGCGCTAAAGCCCATGACATCATGCACATAGCCGGGCAGCACCGCCAGCGGCAGGCCGATGGTGAGATAGCTGGCAAAGTTAAAGATAACGACAGAGACAATCCGCAGATTGAGGCGCAGTCCATTGAGCGCCGGCTCGGCGACGGGTTCGGGCATCAGGTTCCACCAGATTTCGACAATCAGCTTTCACTATTACCACGCTGTCGGCGGAAAAGCAGCCCTCCTTTCGGAATATTGGCAGTCGGCGAACCGCTACACTTATCTGGCGCGACTCATAAAAGGAATACCTATGTCCTCTCCGCAGGCTGATAAAGCCGGGCTCCATATTTTACTTAAGCTGGCAGCGTTAGTGATTATCCTCGCCGGGATCCACGCCGCCGCCGATATTCTGGTGCAGCTGCTGCTGGCGCTGTTTTTCGCTATTGTTCTCAACCCGCTGGTCACCTGGTTCATTCGCCGCGGGGTGCGGCGTCCGTTCGCCATTACCCTGGTGGTGACGGCGATGTTGGTGATGCTCACCGCGCTGCTTGGCGTACTGGCGGCGTCGCTCAATGACTTTGTCGCCATGCTCCCCGATTTCAACCGCGCCCTGACGCGCAAGATCCTCCAGCTCCAGGAGTATCTCCCCTTCCTTAATCTGCATATCAATCCGGAGCGCATGCTGCGGCGCATGGATTCAGAACGGCTGATGACCTGGGCCACGACGCTAATGACCCAGCTTTCCGGGGCGATGGCCAGCATCGTGCTGCTGGTGATGACGGTGATCTTTATGCTGTTTGAGGTTCGCCACCTGCCCTACAAACTGCGTTTTGCCCTCAATAACCCGCGCCTGCATATCGCCGGCTTGCACCGGGCGCTGAAAGGCGTCACCCATTATCTGGCGCTGAAGACGCTGATTAGCCTGTGGACCGGGCTGATTGTCTGGCTGGGGCTGCTGGCGATGGGGGTACAGTTCGCCCTGATGTGGGGGGTGCTGGCGTTTCTGCTGAACTATGTGCCGAACATTGGCTCCGCTATCTCCGCTATCCCCCCGATGCTGCAGGCGCTGCTGTTTAGCGGCATTTATGAGTGCCTGTTGGTCGGGGCGCTGTTTCTGGTGGTGCATATGGTGCTGGGCAACATGGTGGAGCCGCGCATGATGGGCCATCGGCTGGGAATGTCGACCCTGGTGGTGTTCCTGTCGTTGCTGGTCTGGGGCTGGCTGCTGGGGCCGGTGGGGATGCTGCTCTCGGTACCGTTAACCAGCGTCTGTAAAATCTGGATGGAGACCACCGTCGGAGGCAGCAAGCTGGCGATCCTGCTCGGCCCGGGCCGTCCCAAAAGCCGGCTCCCCGGCTAGCGGCGTTTGACCGGCCAGAAGATGGTCAACACGCCGGCGACAATGATCGTCACGCCCAGCAGCGATTGCCAGTAGAACGGCTCATGCCAGCCGGGCAACCAGATGGCGGCGGCCCACACGAGGATATAGCTCAGGCTCAGCAGGGCATACGCTTTCGACAGCGGCAGGCGATGCAGGGCAAAGTACCAGCAGACCATCGACAGCAGGTAGCCCAGCAGGCCGAAAAACAGGCCGAAGGTCCCGGGCTGGAAATGCAGCAGATGCTGGAGAAATGCCACAATATCGGTCAGCGGCGGCAAGGCCACCATGGCGCTGCGCAGCAGCAACTGCGCGGCGCTGACGAGGCCGACGCTGAATAATGCCCAGAGAAAGCCCATCAGACGCTGGTCCCCAGAATGACAATGCCCACGACGATCAACCCGACGCCAAGCCAGTGACGGCGAGCGACCGGCTCATGCCAGATGCCCCAGCCCGCGAGGGTAACCCAGACGAAATTCAGGCTCAGCATTGGATAGGCGATGCTGACCGGAATAGACTGCAGCACGCTCAGCCACAGCAGCATGCCGCAGCCCAGGCATAACAGCGCCATCCCCAGCCAGAAGAGTATATGGCGACTCCGCCGTCCGCGACGGGATGGGCGGGTCGCCTGTTTCTGGCAGAGTTGCCCGGCGCAGCTCAGCAGGCTGGCGAACACCAGACAGATCCAGACGCTCATTGCGGCAGATACTGAAGGAAGACCACCCGACCCAGCTCGTAGGCGTTATCTGGCTTCGGTAACGGTAAGTCAACCATACTCTCTCCTTTATCCATCAACAGCACCAGCGAGACCGGCCCCTGCTGACGGTGCGTGGCCAGCCAGTCGGCAAAACCGGCCTGGCTGACAAAGCTTCCCTGAGCATCCGGCCAGTCGAGACCGTACTTCAGCTCACCCTGTTTGTCGAACATAATAATATCGCTGCGCTTCAGCTCCCAGGCCAGGCCGCCGGCGATCCCAACGTTGTTGGTCAGGACGTAACGGCTGGGCTGCAGGGATTCACTGACGATATCCACGAGGAACTGCGGCTGTTTGCTGTCGATAACCCGGTCCGGGATGGCGAAGCCCACCAGCAGCGCCAGGCCGAGCGGACAGAGCGCGGCGAGGCTCCAGCGGCGGCCAGGGTTTTTCATCGCCAGCCAGCCCATCAGCGCCCAGACGGCGAAGGCGATCGCCGCCAGCAGACATTTATACAGCTCAATCTTGGTCCACACCGGCTTGTGCATCACGCCCCAGGGTGAGACCACCAGCACGGCGATCAGCCCCAGCAGGCCAACGCCCAGGTTGATCATCCCGTTGATGCGCAGCGCTTTTGCGCCGGTCTTTGCGGCCTCCAGCGCGTAGCGGGCCATCAGAATCGACAGCGGCGCAAAGCACGGCAGGATATAGGTCGGCAGTTTGCCTTTGGCGATACTGAAGAACAGGAACGGCATCGCCACCCAACCCAGCAGATACAGCGCGCCGCGAGCCTCATCGCGCTCAAGCCAGCCGCGCTTCAGCGCCCCCGGCAGCAGGGCCAGCCACGGCAGGCTGCCGGCGATCAGGAACGGAATGTAGTACCAGAACGGCGCTTTGTGCTGGGCATCTTTTTCGGCAAAACGCTGAATATGCTCGACCCAGAAGAAGTAGCGCCAG
Source organism: Klebsiella sp. X1-16S-Nf21 (assembly GCF_002837615.1). Classification (NCBI taxonomy): domain Bacteria; kingdom Pseudomonadati; phylum Pseudomonadota; class Gammaproteobacteria; order Enterobacterales; family Enterobacteriaceae; genus Klebsiella; species Klebsiella sp. X1-16S-Nf21. Next base: position 56,502 of record NZ_PJDK01000002.1, on the reverse strand, counting down.
AAGTCCGGCTCGCGCTGGGCGATAGCCAGCCCCCAGGGCAGCACCACCAGCGTACAGACGATCACCGCCAGCCAGCCGTAGGTCAGCACTTCACGCCAGCGTTTACGGGCGATCACCCACGGCAGCACGCCCACCACCGGCACCGCCAGCGCCAGGAAGCCCTTGGTCATCACCCCCATACCGCAGGCGACGCCCAGCAGCGCGTAGCCCAGTATTTTGCCGCTGCGGCTCTGCGCCTGCGCCGCGCCCCAGAAGCTGCACATCGCCAGCGCCAGCCACAGGGTGATCATCGGGTCCAGCACCGCATAGGTGCCAATCGCATACACCAGCATCGCGGTAAGGAAAATCACCGGCGACAGGACAGCCACCTTTTTGTCGCGAAAGACGCGCCACGCCAGCCAGGCCACCAGCAGGGCAGTCATGGTGATAGCGAAGACCGACCCAAAGCGTACGCCGAAGTTATTATGGCCAAACAGCCACTGACCGATACTGTTGATCCAGTAACCGGCAATCGGCTTTTCGAAGTAGCGCAATCCGAGAAAATGCGGCACCACCCAGTCACCGGTGGCCAGCATTTCACGGCTGATCTCCGCATAGCGGGTTTCATCGGGTTGCCAGAGCAAACGAAAATTAAGCGGCAGCAGGTAATACAGCGCAAACAGCGCAATCAGAGAGACGCCATAGCGAATGCTTTTCATCAAACACCCGAAGTCAGTAATTGTTCACGTCCGAGCCAGCCTTCCCGGCCAGCCAGTTCACCCCGAACCACTTTGCCAGACGGCAGCTCGCTAAAGTCAGCGGGCAGCAGCTGGCTCAGTGGGCAAAACTGAATTTCCTCTTCCGCCGCCATGGTCAGCAGTTCATTGAACTGATCGGCGTAAGCAATACCTTCCACTTCGGCGTGAATGGTATAGACCGGCACGCCCGGGTCGCGATGGATGCAGTCGAGCAGGTAGCGGTTAAAGCCGGCGATATCGACCGCCGTGCCCACCGCCTCATCCCAGGTCGGCAGCGTGACCGGGATCTGCACCGTACCAAACGTGCCGCTACCGAGCTGGGGCAGGAACGGCCGCGTGCCGCGACAGTCGCTGTTGTAGAGAAAATCGAAGGATTCTTTGGCTTTGACCACCCGCTGATCGGCGCGCCAGCCGGCGACAGCCGAACAGGTGACCGGCCGGCCGATGATGCGTTCCAGTTCGAGCAGGCCGCGCTCAACCTCCAGCGCCAGCCGTTCCTGCGGCCAGACGCCGCTCCACGCCTGCCAGCTGTAGTGATCCCAGGCGTGCAGCCCGACTTCATGAGACTCGGCGGCCGCGCGGATCACCGCTTCGTTCCCCGCGCCGATGCGGCGTCCCGGCCACGCGGTGCCAGCCAGCAGAATATCCCAGCCGTACAGCGAAGCCGCTCTGGAACGCAGCATCTTCCACAGAAACTTCGGTTTTACCAGGCGCCACAGATGGCGCCCCATATTGTCCGGCCCGACGCTGAAGAAGAAGCTTGCCTGGATCCCGTGCTGGCCCAGCAGGTCCAGCAGCCGCGGAACGCCGTCCCGCGTTCCGCGAAAGGTATCGACATCTATGCGTAAGCCGACCTGTTTCATGGATTTTTATCGTCCACCAGTTCAACTGTACGCAGGAAGAAGTCCAGCGTGTGTTCGACCGTTTCTTCCATCTCCACCTTCGGTTCCCAGTTCAGGCAGCGTTTGGCGTTGCGAATGCTCGGCTTACGATGCTCAACGTCCTGGTAGCCCTTCCCGTAGTAATCGCTGCTTTCCACTTCACGGAAGCCGGCAAACGGCGGGAAGCGATCGCGCAGCGGATGGCGTTCGAAGCAGGCGAGCAGCATTTCGGCCAGCTCTTTGATGCTCGCTTCGTTTTCCGGGTTGCCGATGTTGATGATCTGCCCGTCGCAGCGGCCGTCTTTGTTCTCGATGATGCGGAACAGCGCTTCGATACCGTCGCTGATATCGGTGAAGCAGCGCTTCTGCTTGCCGCCCTCGATGAGCTTGATCGGCGACCCTTCCACCAGGTTGAGGATCAGCTGGGTGATGGCGCGGGAACTACCGATACGCGCGGCGTTGAGGTTATCCAGGCGCGGTCCCATCCAGTTGAACGGACGGAACAGGGTGAACTTAAGATCGTACTTATCGCCGTAGGCCCAAATCACGCGGTCCAGCAGCTGTTTAGAAACCGAGTAGATCCAACGCTGTTTGTTGATCGGCCCGACCACCAGATTGGAGGTATCTTCGTCGAAGTTTTTGTCGGTGCACATGCCATACACTTCAGAGGTCGACGGGAAGATGATGCGCTTATTGTATTTCACGCAATCGCGGATGATCTTCAGGTTCTCTTCGAAATCCAGCTCGAACACGCGCAGCGGGTTGCGGGTGTATTCGATAGGGGTGGCGATGGCCACCAGCGGCAACACCACGTCGCATTTCTTAATGTGATACTCGATCCACTCGGAGTGAATGCTGATATCGCCTTCCACGAAGTGGAAACGCGGGCTCTCAAGGAAACGGCTGATGGCGTCGGAGCCGATATCCAGGCCGTAAATTTCATAGTTGTCGTCCTGCAGCAGGCGCTCGGTCAAATGGTTACCGATAAAGCCATTGACGCCAAGGATCAGCACGCGGGTGCGACGCTTAATCGCCACCACCGGTTTGCTGCTGATCACCGCCCCGGACACCAGGCCCAGCGCCTGCGCCAGCTGAGCGCCCTGCATGTACACACCGCGTTCGGTCTGGCCGGTGACAATTTCCAGCGCCCCGTCCTGGCACGCCACGATCAGCGGCGCAACGGAGATAACGGTACCCGGTTTGGCTGCCGGCAGATCGTGGCGGACGCGGGATTTCCAGACGATAAACTTGTTCGCGCCAGCGTAGCCGAAGGCGCCCGGCCACGGATCCGAGACGGCACGCACCAGATTGTGCAGGGTCTGCGCCGGCTGCTCCCAGTCGAGGCGGCCATCCTCCGGGGTACGACGCCCCACGTAGGTCGCCTGGCTGTGATCCTGCGGGCGCTCTGCGGTTTTTCCTTCAAGGATCGCCGGCAACGCCTGGCCCAGCAGCTCAGTGGCGGCGGCGCACAGCTTACGATGCAGCGTCAGGGCCGCGTCATCCGGGCCAATCGCCACGGTTTGCTGGGCGACGATATCGCCGGCATCCGCGCGGTTCACCATGCGGTGCAGGGTGACGCCGGTTTCGCTTTCGCCATTGACCAGCACCCAGTTCAGCGGCGCACGGCCACGATATTTCGGCAGCAGCGAACCGTGCAGGTTGAACGCCCCTTTCGGCGCCAGATTGAGGATCTCATCGCCCAGCAGGTTGCGGTAGTAGAAGGAGAACAGCACGTCCGGCTTCATCTCGCGGATACGCTCAATCCACAGCGGATGGTTCACGTCTTCCGGCGCCCACACTGGAATGCCCTGCTCGGCGGCAAGGCGCGCCACGGAGCCAAAGAAATGGTTTTCGCCAGGGTTATCCGGGTGGGTGAAAATAGCAGCGATATCATACCCGGCGTCCAGCAGGGACTGGATACCGGTGCAGCCCATATCGTGATAAGCGAAGACTACGGCTTTCATGAACGATCTTCCTCTTTAGATGCCGTTTCCGGCTGGCGAACAACACGTTGAATAAAGTAGCGGGGACGAGCGCGAACGTCGTTATAGATGCGTCCGATATACTCGCCGAGCAGGCCCATACCGATAAACTGGGCGCCGATGAACATAAACAGCACGGCGAAGAGCATGAACACCCCTTCTGCCGCCCACTGCGGCCCAAAGGCCAGGCGCAGCACCACCAGCAGCAGGCCGAAGGCGAAGCCCAGCAGGGCAATCACGCTGCCGAAAATGCTGAGCAGACGCAGCGGCGTGGTGGTCAGACAGGTCACCAGGTCGTACATCAGGTTGATCAGGCGCATGAAGCTGTATTTGGAGTCGCCGAATTCGCGCTCGGCATGCATCACCGGGATCTCGACCGCGCGACGGGCGAAGGTATTCGCCAGGATCGGGATAAAGGTGCTGCGCTCGTGGCAGTTGAGCATCGCGTCGATAATATGGCGGCGGTAAGCGCGCAGCATGCAGCCGTAGTCGCCCATCGCTTTGCCGGTGGTGCGCTGGATCAGGCGGTTGATCATCTTCGAGGCGCTTTTGCGGAAGATGCTGTCCTGACGGTTCTGGCGGACGGTGCCCACCACGTCGTAGCCTTCATCAGCCTTCTCTACTAACCGCGGAATTTCCTCCGGTGGGTTTTGCAGATCGGCATCAAGGGTAATAATCAGATCGCCCGTCACATGGCTAAAGCCGGCCATGATCGCCGAGTGCTGGCCGTAGTTACGGTTTAACAGCACGGCGACGACGTGACTGCCTTCCGCCTCGGCGGCTTCGGTCAGCATGCGCGCAGAATCGTCGCTGCTGCCATCGTCGATCAGCAGAATTTCATATTGCCGCCCCAGCGTGGCGCAGGCGGTATCCGTACGACGAAGCAGTTCCGGCAGACTATCCTGTTCGTTATAAACCGGGATAACCACCGAGACCTTCTTCACGGGAGGGTAAGTAAGCATATCAACGTCCTGACAGCTGGCGCAGTGCGGAAATGACGCGAGTGACATCGTCATCGGTCATGTCCGGGAACAACGGGAGAGAACAGATGCGGGCGCTGTTCCATTCGGTATTTGGCAGGGAAACCTCAGGGAAGCGCTCGCGGTAATATTTTTGCGTATGAGCCGCACGGAAATGCAGACCCGTGCCGATACCCATCGCCTTCAGCTTTTCCATCAGCGCGTCGCGGCTGATGCCGCATGCGGCCTCATCGACGCGGATGATAAACAAGTGCCAGGCGTGCTGGTGATCCCATGCCGGGACGGTCAGCGGTTTAAACGGCGTGTCCGCCAGCTCGCGCAGGTAGCGCTGGGCAATCTCCGTCCGGCGCTGATTGGCGTGGCTCAGTTTTTCCAGCTGGACCAGCGCCAGAGCGGCGTTGATATCGGCAAGGTTGTACTTGAAGCCCGGGGTGATCACCTCCGCCTGCGGCGCGCGGCCGTGGGTCTGACGATCATAGGCGTCCACGCCCAGACCATGGAATTTCAGACTGCGGATACGGGAGGCCAGCTCGTCGTCGTCGGTGACAATCAGCCCGCCTTCGGCGCAGGTCATGTTCTTGATCGCGTGGAACGAGAAAATGGCGGTCCCCTGCCAGCCAATGTGGCGGCCTTTATAATGGGTACCCGCCGCATGGGCGGCATCTTCAATCACCGGAATGCCGTGGCGCTCGCCCACCGCGCGAATGGCGTCGATGTCGGCTGGCGCGCCCGCGTAGTGCACGGGAATTATCGCTTTGGTACGCGAAGTGATCGCCGCTTCCACCGCGTCAGGGGTAATCATCAGATTGTCGTTATCGACATCGATCATCACCGGCGTAGCGCCCAGCAGGCAGATCATATTGAGAGTGGAGACCCAGGTCTGGGACGGCGTAATGACTTCATCGCCGGGGCCAATACCCAGCGCCATCAGGGTCACATGCATCCCGCCGGTCGCTGAACTGACGGCAATCGCGTGGCGATTGCCGGTCAGCTGGCAGAATGCCGCTTCGAGTGCCTGATTCTTCGGTCCGGTGGTGATCCAGCCCGACGCTAAAACTTCACGCAGCGCAGCCAGCTCTGCGTCGCCCATCGACGGGCGCGAAAACGGCAAAAAATCGCTCATCATCATCCTGTTCTGTAGTTGACCCACGCACAAATCAGGGTCGTTAGAATAAAATATCCTGCGCCTGCGGACTTAAACGAAATTAAAATGAAGTGAGTTCAGCGCGGCATTCCATTTCAGGGTATTTCGACCACTATTAATGTAGTCGACCTTGCTTAGGATAATATTAAGAAATTAATATTTTCTCAGAATAAGTAATAACTCATTACTAAACAGTATGATAGGAATTTTTTATGGCAGGGGTATGACAGGAAAGCGTTCCTGTTAAGCGGCAAGAAACAGGAACGCAATAGCAAAAAGTAAACGGGAATTAAACCAATACACAATACTTTAATTAGCGATCGTCACGCTTAATGACAAAATGTTAGCGCAGATCACAAAGTTATTTCTGCTGAATTACAAGTTTGCAGGAAAATCCGCAGGTAATTCGCTCGCCGGGCAATTAATGACCTCGTCATTATCGGCGCCACAGTCGCGAATGAAGGTGATAGTGGCGAACTCGTCAATCACTTCCGTTGGATAGGCCGGGCCGGCATCACGGTACGAATTCATCAGCGGAATATGGTCGTTCTGGAAGCAGACGGTTTTTTCCGGGTTATTCATGATCCAGCGCGGGAAGAAAATGGTGCCGTGGAACAGTTTGTCGCCCAGGTTGACGATCAGGCTGACGTCGGTGCCGGTCGGTTCGGTCCAGGAGATTTTGTAGATACTTTCCCCCACCCGCACGATGTACGCTTCCTGATCTTTCACCCAGCGATTGCCGACGATGCCGCTGTGAATACGGTAGTCGAGGGTGTGGCCATTTTTGACGTAAATCTCGTAGTTCCAGCCGTTGTCGTAGGTATAGACCAGATGTTTACCGATAAAGCCGCTGAGGTCATGTTTGTCGAAAGTGCTCATCATTTATTCTCCTCTGTTTTGTTGAGGACAGCATACGTCTTTAAAAAATGAATGAATAACGCTATGTTTGGATTAAATACATCCAAATTTTAGATTGATTATGCACAAGACAACCCTGGAGCAATGGGCGTTACTCGAAAAGGTAGTGGAATTGGGGAGCTTTGCCAGAGCGGCGGAGGAGACCAACCGCAGTCAGTCTTCGGTGAGCTATAACCTCGCGCTGCTGCAGGAGCGCTTAGGCGTGGCGCTGCTGGCGCCGTCCGGCCGGCGGGCGGTGCTGACCCCGGCCGGCGAACTGCTGCTGAATCAGGTCAAACCGCTGCTGCAGGCCTTCGCCTACGTCGAGACCCACGCCGCCACCTTACGCAACGGGGCGCGTACCCGCCTGGATCTGGTGGTCGACAGCATTTTCCCGCGCCAGCGGCTGTTCGCGATTTTACGCCAGTTTCAGCAGCGCTATCCCCAGACCCAGGTCAGACTCACCGAAGTGCTGGAAAACGTTGATGACGAGAGCGCGGCGCGGACAGAAGCTGATGTGATGGTGCTGACCCGCCGCCAGGATATTACCGGCCGCGGAGAGTGGCTGATGAATATTGATTTTATCGCCGTCGCCCACCGCGACCACCCTCTCGCCACGCTCGACGGGCCGCTGGAGGACAGCACGCTGGCGCCGTGGCCGCTGGTGCGCATTGCCGATCAGACCGGCGATGGCCAGGCGACGCGTGACGCCTGGACCTTCTCCACCATTGACGCCGCCATTGATGCGGTGATGTATCAGGTCGGGTTCGGCTGGCTGCCGGAAGAGCGCATTCGCCCCCATCTCGACCAGGGCGTGCTGAAGCGGCTGCCCCTCAGCCACGGCGCGCGCCGCGCGACGCCGCTGCACCTGATCGTTAAGCGGGACCTGGCGCCGATCGACGAGCAGGTAGCCACGCTGCTGGGCTTATTCCGGGCGCCCTGAGAAGCGCAGGCGGTGTTTACCGCCCGCGTGTAATGATACGATTTTCTTATACTTTCCGGCGCAATATTGATCCAGGTTACTCCCAAAGTATGATGAATCACTAAAATCGTCATACTTTCCTGTCGCTGAGATCACCGTCTTGTCTACTATCCGCCTCACCCTGCTGGCGCTGGTTGCCTGCGTCCCTTTACTGGCTCAGGCCGCGCCGCACCAGCTCACCACCGCCTGGCCGGTTAACGTCGGCCCGCTGAATCCCCATCTCTATACACCCAACCAGATGTTTGCCCAAAGCATGGTCTATGAACCGCTGGTGAAGTATCAGGCTGACGGCAGCGTACAGCCCTGGCTGGCGACCCGCTGGCGTCACGCCGCCGATGGTAAAACCTGGTGGTTCACCCTGCGCGACGATGTGACCTTCTCCAATGGCGAACCGTTTAACGCCCAGGCCGCGGCGGCCAATTTCCAGGCGGTGCTGGCCAACCGCCAACGCCATGCCTGGCTTGAGCTCGCCAACCAGATCACCGACGTGCGGGCGCTCAGCGCCACTGAGTTGCAGATCACTCTGAAAAGCGCCTACGCGCCCTTACTACAAGAGCTGGCCCTGCCCCGCCCGTTCCGCTTCATCGCGCCCTCGCAGTTTATCGATGGCGGCACCGCCAGGGGCATTAAAGCCCCGATCGGCACCGGTCCGTGGCGACTGGCGAGCTCGCAGCTCAATCAGCGCGATGTGCTGGTACGCAATGAGCGCTACTGGGGTCGCAAACCGGCACTGCAGCAAATCACCATCAAGGTGATCCCCGACGCCACCAGCCGGGCGGTGGCGTTCGAAACCGGGGAAATCGATATGCTCTACGGTGACGAAGGGCTGCTGCCGCTGGACACCTTCGAACGTTTTCGCCATCACCCCGGCTACGTGGCGCGCCTGTCCGCCCCGGTGGAAACGGTGATGCTGGCGCTGAACGCCAGCCAGGGCCCGACCCGCGAGCAGACGGTTCGTGAGGCGCTCAACTACGCCGTCGATAAACAGACCCTTGTCGATAGCGTGTTGTATGGCACCCAGCAGGTTGCCGACACCCTGTTTGCCCCCTCGGTCCCCTACGCGCCGCAGGATCTGACGCCGCGCCGTTACGACCCGGCAAAAGCCCGCGCCCTGCTGGAGCAGGCTGGCTGGCAGCAGCCGGATGGCCAGCCCTGGCGACAAAAAGCCGGGCAACCGCTGGCGATTGAGCTGGCGTTTATCGGCACCGACGCGCTGGCTAAATCAATGGCCGAAATTATTCAGGCCAATCTGCGGCAGGTCGGCGTCCAGGTCACCCTGGTGGGTGAGGAGGAGAGCAGCATTTACGCCCGCCAGCGCGAAGGCCGCTTCGGTATGATCTTCAATCGCACCTGGGGCGCGCCCTACGATCCGCATGCCTTTTTAAGCTCGATGCGCGTCCCGTCGCATGCGGATTACCAGGCCCAGCGAGGCCTGCCGGACAAGGCGCTGATTGATAAAGAGATTAGCGAAGTACTGACCACGGGGGACGAGGCGCTGCGGAGAAAACGGTACCACGATGTGCTGACCCGCCTGCATCAGGACGCGGTGTATCTGCCCATCAGCTATGTCTCGCTGATGTCGGTTGCGCACCAGGAGGTCGGGGAGATCCCGTTCGCCCCGGTGACCACCGAGATCCCTTTCGATCAGATTAACCCGGTAACGCCATAATGCTACGCTATATTTTACGCCGCCTGCTGCTGCTGATCCCGCTGCTGCTCGCCGCCTCCGCCATCATCTTTCTGCTGCTGCGGCTCGGCACCGGTGACCCGGCGCTGGATTATTTACGCCTGTCGAACCTGCCGCCCACTGAAGAGATGGTTGCCTCGACCCGCGAGCTGCTGGGGCTCAACCAGCCGCTGGCGATGCAGTATCTGCACTGGCTGTGGCGGGCGCTGCACCTGGATTTCGGTCTCTCCTATGCCACCCAGCGCCCGGTGCTGGATGACCTGCTGCACTTCCTGCCAGCCACCCTGCTGCTCACCGGCGCGGCGCTGGCGCTGATCCTCGTCACCTCCCTGCCGCTGGGCATCTGGGCGGCGCGCCATCGCGATCGCCTGCCGGACTATGTGGTACGGCTGATTGCCTTTCTTGGCGTCTCAATGCCGAACTTCTGGCTGGCCTTTCTGCTGGTGATGCTCTTTTCCGTGCATCTGCAGTGGCTCCCGGCGATGGGGTATGGCGACTGGCAGCACCTGATTTTGCCCGCCGTCTCCATCGCCTTTATGTCGCTGGCGATCAACGCCCGCCTGCTGCGCGCCAGCATGCTGGACGCCGCCAGCCAGCGTCACGTGATATGGGCGCGGCTACGCGGATTGAGCGCGCGCCAGGTGGAGCGCCGACATATCCTGCGCAATGCCACCCTGCCGGTGGTGACCGCCATGGGCATGCACATTGGCGAGCTGATCGGCGGCACCATGATTATCGAAAATATCTTTGCCTGGCCCGGGGTCGGCCGCTACGCAGTTTCCGCCATTTTCAATCGCGATTACCCGGTGATCCAGTGCTTTACCCTGATGATGGTGACGGTGTTCGTGCTGGCTAATCTGGCGGTGGATGTGCTTAACGCGGCGCTCGACCCGCGCCTGCGCCGCCACGAGGAGGTGAGCGCATGAGATGGCTACAAAGCTTTCGCTGGCCGGTAAAACTGGCCATGCTGGTTATCGCGCTGTTGGCAGTCATCGCCATCGGCAGCGGCTGGTGGCTGCCCTGGGATCCAGCGGCGATTGACCTTCAGCAGCGGCTGCTACCGCCGGGCGCAGCGCACTGGCTCGGCACCGATCATCTCGGCCGGGATATTTTCTCACGCCTGCTGGCCGCCACCCGCGTTTCGCTGGGGGCGGTGATGGCTTGTCTGCTGCTGGTGCTGCTGATCGGTCTGGCGGTCGGCGGCTGCGCCGGGCTGCTGGGCGGCCGCGCCGACCGCGGCCTGATGCGCCTCGCCGAACTGTTTATGACCTTTCCGACCTCGATCCTGTCTTTTTTTATGGTGGGGGTGCTGGGTACCGGGTTGACCAACGTGATCCTCGCCATTGCGCTGTCGCACTGGGCCTGGTATGCCAGAATGGTGCGTAACCTGGTGGTTTCCCTGCGCCAGCGCGAATTTATCCTCGCCGCCCGACTGAGCGGCGCCAGCCAGTGGCGGCTGTTCAGCGACCATCTGGCCGGGGCGGTGATCCCCTCGCTGCTGGTGCTCGCCTCGCTGGATATCGGACATATGATGCTTCACGTGGCCGGCATGTCGTTCCTCGGTCTCGGCGTCAGCGCGCCGACGGCGGAATGGGGGGTAATGATCAACGACGCCCGACAGTATATCTGGACCCAGCCGCTGCAAATGGTCTGGCCGGGGCTGGCGCTGTTCATCAGCGTGATGGCTTTTAACCTGCTGGGCGACGCGCTGCGCGATCGTCTCGATCCCCACCTGATCGCGGAGCATAGCCACTGATGCCGCAGAAGATCCAACTGGAACAGATCTCGCTTGCCGCTGACCGACCGCTGGTCAGCGACGTTTCCTTCACCCTGCGCCGCGGGCAGGTGCTGGCGCTGCTCGGCAGCAGTGGCTGCGGAAAATCGCTGACCTGCGCCGCCGCGCTGGGCATGTTGCCGCCTGGCGTCAGGCAAACCGCCGGCCGGGTGCTGCTCGACGGCATTCCGGTGCACGGCGAACAACTGCGCGGCACGACTATTGCCACCATCATGCAAAACCCACGCAGCGCCTTTAATCCACTGCAGACCATGGCCGCGCACGCCCGGGAAACCTGCCGGGCAGCGGGTCGTGAAACAAATGACGCCGTGCTGCTGGCAGCGATGGAGGAGGTCGGTCTGGACAATCCGCGGGCGTTGCTGAAGCGCTACCCCTTTGAGATGAGCGGCGGCATGCTGCAGCGGATGATGGTCGCTCTCGCCCTGCTCAGCCGCGCGCCCTTTATCATCGCCGACGAGCCGACGACCGATCTCGATGCCATCGCCCAGGCGCGCATTCTCGATCTGCTGGCGGATATCGTCGCCAGGCGCGGTCTGGGGCTGCTGCTGGTGACGCATGATATGGGCGTCGTGGCGCGGCTGGCGCATCACGTGACGGTCATGGAGAACGGTCGCCTCGTTGAACACTGCGATGTGAATACGCTATTTAGCGCCCCGCGGCACCCGCTCAGCCAGCGCCTGCTGGCCGCGCATCTGGCGCTGTACGGCCTGGAGAAAACACCATGAATTTACTCAGCGTCACCGGAGTGAGTCACGATTATCCTCACCACGGCAGGGTCCTGCATGCGATCCATCTCGCCATCGCCCCCGGCGAAACGGTGGCCCTGCTCGGACGCAGCGGCTGTGGGAAAAGCACCCTGGCGCGGATGCTGGTGGGTCTGGAAACGCCGCAGCACGGTGATATTGCCTGGCGCGGCACGCCGCTGACTGCCCTCAAGGGCGAGGCCATCGGCGCCTTCCGCCGTGATATTCAGCTGGTATTTCAGGATGCCTTCAGCGCGGTGAATCCGCGCAAAACGGTGCGCGAGATCGTCAGCGAGCCGCTACGCCATCTGTTACGCTTGTCGCGTGAGGCGCGTTCGCGGCGGGTGGAAGAGATGCTGCTGGCCGTCGACCTCGCGCCGTCGCTGCTCGATAAGCGCCCGGCGCAGCTCAGCGGCGGACAGCTGCAGCGCGTCTGCCTGGCACGCGCCCTGGCGGTACGGCCGCAGCTGTTGATCCTGGATGAAGCGGTTTCAAATCTCGATCTGCTGCTGCAGGCGGAGATTATCGCCCTGCTGAAGCGTCTGCAGGCGCAGTTTGACACCGCCTGCCTGTTCATCACCCACGACCTGCGGCTGGTGGAGCGCTTTTGCCAGCGAGTGCTGGTGATGGAGCACGGGCGCATCGTCGAAACCGCGACGGTCAGCTTACCGCTGCGCCTGCACTCCCCTGCCGGACAGGCGCTCCAGCAAGCGGTGCTCCCCCCTTTTCCTGCCACTCTGCTAAACGAGGCCATGCCATGCAGCGCGTAACCCTGACCCTTGATGATGACCTGCTGGCCGCCCTCGATGCGCTCAGCGCCCGCCGTGGCTACCACAATCGCTCGGAGGCGGTACGCGATATTCTGCGCGACGCCCTCAACCAGGATCCTGCGTCGCCGGAATCACGGCGCGGGTATGCCGTCCTGTCGTACGTATATGAACATGAGAAACGCGAACTGGCGAGCCGGCTGGTGGCCACCCAGCATCATCATCACGATCTCTCCGTCGCCACGCTGCATGTGCATATCAGTCATGACGACTGCCTGGAGATTGCGGTGCTGAAAGGTGACATGGCCGAGGTACAGCATTTTGCCGACGACGTGATTGCCCAGCGCGGCGTGCGGCATGGGCATTTGCAGTGTTTAGCGGATGATTAATTATTTGAAAATTCTTGGGTGGTTTATCAACAGTTGATAAACCACATAAACTATACGCTTTGTGAATTATCCCTCTTCGCCAATAATGGCGCCTCATTTAACGATCTCGTTATGGCGAGGCTCCTGCATAAATACAAGTTACCGCCCTGTTGGTATCGAGAGAGACCACTCAGGGAAATACAGGCTTCCATCGAATCAAGGTGTTGCCAAGGTAACTTCTGGCGGTCATGACCGTTCAGATACGTTATGCAGTGCTAAAACCAGGACGTAGGGATCTGCCTGCGCTAACCCTGTCTTGTTCGCCCCTATGAGTGATTTTTTATAGGGATTTTAATCATGTCTTCCATTCAACTCTGCGCCGCCCATCAGGCGACCTCTGGCTTCGACGGCGATGCGATCGCCCAGTACATGCGTACCGATTTTATTACGCTGCAGGAACATCTCAGCGTCCATGAGGCGCGCGAACACTTTATCTCCCAGCTGGACAGCGATGATATTCCCGGCCAGGTGTTTGTCGTCGCCGGCAGGAAACTGCGCGGCAGCCTGTCGGTCAAAAAGCTCCTGCAGGAAGGGGATGTTGGGCAGTCTATCCGCTACCTGATGGACAGCTGCCTGTTTCGCGTCAAACCTGACGACGAGCGCCCGCAGGTGATTGCCGAACTCACCGAGCGCGGCCTCGATCTGGTACCGGTTGTCGATAAAGGCGAGCTGGTCGGCTGCCTGATGGAAAAGGAGATCGCCCATCTGCTGGAGGATGACGTCACCGAAGACGCCCAGCTGCAGGGGGCGACGCTGCCGCTGGAAAAACCGTACCTCGAGATCAGCCCGTGGACGCTGTGGAAGAAGCGCTCGGTGTGGCTGCTGCTGCTGTTCGTGGCCGAAGCCTATACCAGCAGCGTGCTGCAGCATTTCGAAGAGGCGCTGGAATCGGCCATCGCCCTCGCCTTCTTTATTCCGCTGCTCATCGGCACCGGCGGCAATAGCGGAACGCAGATCACCTCGACGCTGGTGCGCTCGATGGCGCTGGGGGAAGTGCGGCTGCGCGATATGGGGCGGGTGATCCGCAAAGAGGTGTCGACCTCGTTTCTGATTGCCCTGACCCTGGGTCTGGCGGGCTGCCTGCGCGCCTGGATGATGGGGATTGGCATGGAAATCACGCTGATCGTCAGCCTGACGCTGGTATGTATTACCCTGTGGAGCGCGATTGTCTCGTCGATCATTCCGATGGTGCTTAAGCGGATCGGCATCGACCCGGCGGTGGTTTCCGCGCCGTTTATCGCTACGCTGATTGATGGCACCGGGCTGATTATCTATTTCAAAATCGCCCAGTATTTTCTTGGGTTGAACTAACATCACGTAACAGCCCGGCCGATTTACGCCGGGCTTATTCAACCAGGTTCTGGGCGCAACGAATCGTGGCGATAGCATTCAGGATACAAAGGATCTCTGGCGTGAGTTTGTAAAAAGCCTTTCCCTTTTCCGTTAATATTACCTTCCTGATATTTTTCCCTCGCACGATGAGATTAAAACCAATCTCGTTTTCCAGCGCACAAATACTGGTGGTAATGGACGCGGCATCGATACCAAAACGTTGTGCTGTATGATGAATATTCCCCGTTTGTACCATAACACTGAACATTTCAATCTGGGCATTATTCATAGTCAATACCCCCTTTTTATTTATTCATTCCGCCATCGTTTTAGTTAACCGCAAACAAAATGTCAATCACTGGCTGCCAATGCCCTGTCGAGCAACAATGTGAAATGCATAACACCGTTATTTAATTTTGCAATCCAGCCATTTCATAATGAAAAAAACCGACGATAACCCCTAATATAAATTTGTGATACTCATCAACATAAAAACAATTCACCATTAATTAACAAAATAAAAATCATTTTAATTTCAATATATTATAAAAATTATCACACTATAAATAAGTTGTGGCATAGGGCATGCACTTATCTCCACGTAAACAACACTGGAGAAATTGACATGACGTATAAAATTCTACTCCCGCAAGAGATCATGGCCGAAGGGAGAGAGTATCTGGAAAGCCGGGGTTATCAGCTAATTAATGGTTCCGGGATGGAAGAGGAAGATATCATCCGCGATATCGGCGACTGCGACGGAATCATCGTGCGCCTGTCAAAAATGTCCGACCGCGTTTTTGAAGCGGCTAAAAAGCTCAAAGTGGTGGCCCGCCATGGCGCAGGTTACGATACCGTAGATCTGGAGTCCGCCAAACGTCATGGCGTTGTGGTATTAAATGCCCCGATAGCCAACAGCATGTCAGTTGCGGAACTGACCATATTTTATATGCTGCACTGCTCACGTAATTTCAAGCTGGTCGAAGAAAAAATGCTTGAAGATTATTACTGGGCAAAACTGCGCACCCCGAAAGTTGAACTTGATGGTAAAACCCTGGGTTTAATTGGCGTAGGAAATATCGGCTCGCGCGTCGCGTTAAAAGCATTGCACGGCTTTAATATGAAAGTCATTGCCTATGATCCCTATAAAACGCAGCAGCAGCTCCCCGAGGGTGTCGAACTGACTGACGATTTCGACCGAATTTTCAAAGAGAGTGATTTCGTTTCGCTGCACTGCCCAACAACAGCGGAAACCACCGACTTCGTCGGCGAAAAACAGTTCTCGATGATGAAGCCCAGCGCCTATTTCATTAATACCGCCCGCGGCAAACTCGTCGATGAGCGCGCGCTTTATCACGCCTTAAGCCAGCAAATTATCGCCGGCGCCGGTGTTGATGTTTTGAAGAAAGAACCCTTCGATGCCAACGATCCTATTTTCGCGCTGAGCAATATCGTCATCGGCCCCCATATCGGTGCCGCCACTATCGAAGCAACCGACAGGGCGTCTCTTCATTCCGCCATCGGCATTGACGAAGTGTTATCGGGTAAAAAACCGTCCTGGCCGGTCCCAGGTTTTTAAGGAGCAAGAGATGACTATTGGTAACCGTGTATTTTTAAAACGTCCGGTGGGAAATATTGCCCTGCTGAAAGAATATGAGCACCTGCCGGCGGCAAATATTGCTGACACCATGAACCGTATCGCGGTATTAGGCAACGGCATCAAGCGTATTTCCTCACCCCAAAAACCGATTATGGCCGGCTTCGCCATTACGGTAAAAGCTCGCGCCGGCGACAATTTGATGCTCCATGCCGCCCTGGATATGGCGGGGGAAAATGACGTCATCGTGGTCTCCAACGAAGGGGATCGCTCGCGGGCATTGATGGGCGAAATCATGGTGGCGTATGCCCACCACATGAAGAAAATTGCCGGTATCGTGCTGGACGGGCCGATTCGCGATATCGACGCCCTATCAGTGCTTGATTTTCCGCTCTATGCCACAGGCTCGAATCCGGCAGGCCCTTTCAAAATGGGACCCGGGGAAGTGAATACCCCCATTGCCGTGGGCGGCGTCGCTGTCTGCCCTGGCGATTTAATTGTCGGCGATGCGGATGGCGTCATTGTCATCCCACTAAGCGATGCAGAAACGGTGCTGGATAAAGCGAAAGAGTACGCCAAATTCGATGCCAGCAAAGTGGACGCCGCCAAAAACGGTACCGCCAATCGTCAATGGGTTAAAAAATCGCTGGATGCAACGGGCGTCGCATTTATCGACGACACGTATCGTTAATTCGATTAAATAATATAAGCCACGGTGGTTTATCTGCCGTGGCCTTAAAGCAAAGGTAACAAAAATGCTTTATTTAAAACTCTTGCCGATTATCTTTTTCCCTGTTTTATTTTGGATAATACCGCATCCGGAAGGCGTTGCCGCCCCGACATGGCATATGGTTGGCATTTATCTGGCCATGCTCTGTGGCCTGGTTTTACGCCCGTTTACCGACGCGGTGATTATGCTGATTATTCTGGGATTCGCCTCTCTGGTACTCGACCCCGGTCCGCTATTCGCTGGATTTGGCAGCCCGATGGTATGGTTTATTATCAGCGCTTTTATTATTTGCAAAGCGTTTGTCATTACCGGGTTAGGTAAACGCATTGCTTATCTGTTACTCAAACGCTACGGCAAAAATACCCTGACGCTCGGCTATCTGATGATGGTCACCGACACGGTGCTGGCCCCGGCGACCGGTTCAAACATGTCGCGTTCGGGAGGGATCACCTACCCCATTTTCAGGAATATCGCCGAAGCGCTTGGCTCGAAGCCCGACGACGGTAGCCGCAAAATCGGTGCCTATCTGACTATCCTGATGTACGTCGTCTCGATGGGGACCTCCAGCCTGTTCCTGACCGGGATGGCCACCAACTCGATCACCGTTTCATTAGCCAATGAAATTATGAAGGTCAATCTTGAGTGGATGACCTGGTTTAAAGCCGCCGTTGTCCCGGCGGGACTGGTGCTCATTCTGGCGCCCTGGATCCTGTATAAAATCTATGCCCCGGAACTCAAAGTTATTGAGAACGTGAACGAAATTGCGGAAAAAGGCCTCAATGAATTAGGCCCGGTAAAACGCGAAGAGAAGCTGTTGATCGTGTTCTTTATTCTCGGCGTGTTAGGCTGGATGACCGGGTCTATCACCGGTATTGCCTTTATTCCGGTAGGGCTCGCCTTCCTCGCCTGTCTGCTGCTTTTCGGCGTCCTGAGCTGGAATGACGTGGTCAGCGAAAAATCAGCCTGGCAGACCTTTGTCTGGTACGGCGCCTTCTACGGTTGCGCGGTGGCGCTGTCAAAAGGGGGCTTCTATGTTTACCTGGTCGACGTGATTAAAAATTATCTCGATCTCTCGCATTTGAGTGAAATCAGCGCGATTGCCGTGCTGGTGTTTATCAGCCTGGCGGTCCGCTATTTTTTCGTCTCAAACAGCGCCTTTGTGGTCTCTTTCTATCCGGTACTTTTTACCCTGGGTATGACCACGCAGGCACATCCGATGTACGTCGCGCTCTCCCTGGCCTTCTCCGCAGGCTATGGCGCGTTATTGACCCACTATGGCAATGGGGCTGGTGTATTTACGTTCTCCAGCGGCTACGTGCCACAGAAAACCTTCTGGATGCTCGGCACCATTATGGTTGTGGTGAACGTGTTAATCTTCTTCTTAATCGGTATTCCTTACTGGAAGCTTATCGGCATCTGACAGGAGCATAAAATGAAACTGGATATAGTCATTAAAAACGGCCAGATCGCCGATATTGAAAACCGTACTTATATCAACGCCGATATTGGTATTAAGGGTAACCGCATCGTTGATATTTCTCATCATAGCGACCTGCAGGCTGAAACCGTTATTGATGCGTCGGGCTGTATCATTCTTCCCGGCCTCATCGATTTTCATGGCCATGTTTTCCATGGCGGAACGGCGATTAGCGTTAACCCTGACATCGTCTGTTTACCCAACGGCGTCACCAGCATGGTCGATGCCGGGAGCAGCGGATGGGTCAACTATTCGCTATTTCGTAATAGCGTGATCCATCCGGCGATGGTGAAAATTAAGAGCTATTTAAACGTGGTCAATGTTGGCCTCTCCACCCTCGGTGGCGGGCCCACCGGCTACCTTGAAAATACCAATCCGGCCAATTACAACGAGGAAAAAATTGCCCAGACGCTGAATGACAATAGAGACAACATCCTGGGTTTGAAATTACGCTATAGCCAGGATATCGCCCGAGGCAGACAGTATGCCAGCGATCCGCTGTTAGCCACGGTCGCCCTCGCACGCAAACTGGAAACCTCGATTTGCGTGCATGTCACCGACTCCCTGTTGTGCGCAGATGAACTGATCCGCTATTTTGAAGAGGGTGACATCTATGCGCACTGTTTCCACGGTACCGGTCATTCCATTCTCAACGAACAAGGGCTGGTGTATGCCGCCATCAAAGAAGCACAGTCCCGGGGGGTGATCTTCGATTGTTCAAACGGTGTCGCCCACTTTGATTTCAAGGTGGCGCAATCGGCGATGGAGCAGGGATTCTACCCTGATATCATCAGTACCGATTTAACCCTGCGCAATAGCTTGCGTACTGATAAGGTCTATAGCCTGCTGCATGTGATGTCGAAATATCTCAATATGGGCATGCCGTTCTTTGACGTTATCCGCGCCGTGACCGCCACGCCGGCTCGCCTGATGAAAATGCAGGGGCAGATTGGTACCCTGGCGGCAAACGCTATTGCCGATATTTCCATTGTGAAATTACGCAAAGATAAGATCACCTTTGAAGATACCCGGGGAAAAACCCTGGAGGGTGATTGCTACCTCGATAACTGCGCCACTATCTGTAACGGACAGATTGTTTATCGCCGTCTGCGTTTCTAATTCGCAAGCCACCAGCCATACGCCTTTCCAGGCGTATGGCTGGTATGATAAAACCCCTCTTCTATGACCTTCGTCATTATTTATCTGCGCCTTAAAATTATAATGATTTTAGCCAATCCTGAGCCGATAAGTGAATAATGTATGAAGAATAATGAAATTGTCATCTTCTCAGTTTCCAGCACCATTACCCAACGGATAATGAATGTTCTTATTGAGCGTAAACTGGAAATCCCCGTCTATGAATTTCGTTATTCTGACGTTCTCAATAAAGCTAATGAAATGATCCAGTCCGGCACCAGAATCATTATTAGCCGGGGCGGCACTGCGGCCCTGCTTCGCAATAACATCCCTATTCCGGTTATCGAAATTGCCCATGATTTTCATGGCGTATACCGCATCCTGCAGGAAGCCAAGAATAAATCACAGAAAATTGCCGCCATTGGCTTCCCTCAGTTTTGCCGGGCGCTGCGGCATTACCAAAGCATGACCAACGACGAGTTTAAAATCTGCCAGGTCTACAATCACCATGACATTGAAAATGTTATAAAAAATCTATCAGAAAATGGTTATCATATGGTCATTGGTGGTTTGACTGTCGCCGAAATGGCCAAGAAATACAATCTCAACGTTATTGAAGGCGACGCCGACAATAATTCCATTGAACAAGCCATTAATGAAGCTCATGGCTTACTAAAATATATTAATCGGGAAAATTTAAAGTTAGTCATGAGCCATGCGGCATTGAATCAATCACGCGAAGGCATTATGTGTGTTGATCAACTGGGTGAAATCATTAATATCAATGCTATCGGCATGACCTTATTTCAATGTCAGGTAGGTGACAAAATCTTTAAAAAAGAAGCTTTTAAAGATATCTATGCCAGCATGATTAATGAGTCCAACATCAAAGAGCAAACTATCGAAATTAATGGCACACTTGTTTGTATCTCAGTCCGTCATTTTTCCAATCGCCAAAACACCTATGCCATTATCACTGGCTTAAGCCAGGAAAGTACACTCTGGCAGCAGACTAACAGTAAAAAAAGTAAATTACGCGGCTACGCCACCAGCTATTCTTTTGACAATATTATTGCGCAATCGCCGATCATGCATCAGGTGATACAAAAAGCCAGGCTGTGCGCTCAGCATGATCTTCCGGTCCATCTCTTAGGGGATACCGGCACGGGGAAGGAACTGTTTGCTCAGAGTATTCATCACGTCAGCGCCCGCAGCCATGGTCCTTTTATCGCCATCAACTGCGCGGCTATTCCGGAGAGCCTGCTGGAAAGTGAACTTTTCGGTTATGCCGAAGGCGCATTTACCAATGCGCGGAAGGGAGGCAAACCCGGGGTCTTTGAAATGGCCACTAACGGAACGGTATTTATCGATGAGATCAGTGAGGCCCCGCTGTCGGTCCAGGTGAAGCTGCTGCGCGTATTGCAGGAGAAGCAATTTTCCCGTCTTGGTGGCGACAGCCTGCTCTCAGCCGATTTTCGCCTGATCACCGCCAGCAATAAAGATCTGGGTCAGCTCATCGCCAGCGGGGAGTTCCGCCAGGATCTCTATTACCGAATCAATATTCTTGAACTGCAGCTCCCGCCATTACGCGAAAGACCTGAAGATATTATGGTGCTGATTCACCATCTTCTGCAGCAACAGAACAAGCACCTCACCTTTACCCCGGATGCCGTGAACTGCTTACAGAACTATGAGTGGCCAGGCAATATCCGTGAGCTGCAGGCGGTCATTTATCGCCTCATCGTCTTGCTGGAGGGTGATACGGTGGATAAAGCGGTATTGCAGCAGATCAGTCACCTCTCACCGCCCTGTCACCAGGGCGTGTCTCTTGTGGCTGACCTCGCGGTGGTCGCGGATGAGAGCGATCTGCTAAAAAAACAGGAGAAACAGCTGATCGCGAGCGTGATTGAAAAAACGGATGGCGACAGAACCAAAGCCTCGGCCATCCTCGGCATCAGTCCTACCACCCTGTGGCGTAAACTGAAGCAACATAACATCAGCGGATAAACCGAACCTGTCCGCCGGAATAAAACCGCCGTTACCCTTCCACCAGCGCCTGCGCGCAGGCCCAGGCGCTTGACCACGCCCACTGGAAGTTATAGCCGCCGAGCCAGCCGGTGACGTCCATCACTTCGCCGATAAAGTAGAGACCCGACGCCTTACGCGCCTCCATGGTACGTGACGAAAGTTCGTTGGTATCCACACCGCCGAGGGTCACCTCCGCCGTCCGGTAGCCTTCGGTGCCGTTCGGCTGCACGCGCCAGGCGGTCAGTGTCTCCACCAGCGTCTGCTGATCGCGAACGTTCAGTTGCTTCAGTGCCACATCAGGTATCTGTCCCAGCTGCTGCAGACACTCCACCAGCCGCTTCGGCAGCTGCATCGCCAGGGTATTTTTCAGGCTCTGGTTGGGATGCGCGCTGCGCTGCTCGTTAAGGAAGTCCTCAAGATTGCAGTCCGGCAGCAAGTTAACAGTGACGAACTCGCCGGGCTGCCAGTAGCTGGATATCTGCAGCACCGCCGGCCCGGAAAGGCCACGATGGGTAAACAGCAGATTTTCGCGGAACAGGGTGCCGTTCTCGGCGGTAATGGTAGAAGGCACCGAAACGCCGGAGAGCACCTGCAGCTGCTCGAGCAGCGGCTTATGCAGGGTAAACGGCACCAGCCCGGCGCGGGTCGGCAGCACCTTCAGGCCGAACTGCTCGGCCACCTTGTAGCCAAACGGCGAGGCGCCGAGCCCCGGCATCGACAGACCGCCGGAGGCAATCACCAGCTTTTTGGTCATCAGCGTTTCGCCGTTCACCTGTAGCCGGTAGCCTTGTTCATCTCGCTCGACGCTGAGGATTTCGCTGCGCAGGCGGATCTGCACGTCGCCCTTTTCGCATTCCGCGAGCAGCAGATTGACGATCTGCTCCGCCGAATCATCACAAAACAGCTGGCCGAGCGTCTTCTCATGCCAGGCGATGCCATATTTGCCGACCAGCTCGATAAAGTCCCACTGGGTGTAGCGCGCCAGGGCAGATTTGCAAAAATGCGGGTTTTGGCTCAAATAGGCCGCCGGCTCAACATACATGTTGGTAAAGTTGCAGCGGCCGCCGCCGGACATCAGAATTTTTCGTCCCGGCTTTTTGCCGTTATCGAGCAGCAGGACGCGGCAGCCGAGCTGGCCCGCCTGCGCTGCGCAAAACATTCCCGCCGCTCCGGCGCCAACGACAATGGCATCAAACCTTTCCACACCGCGTTCCTCGTTCCCCAATTGTCGGGTTTTGTAAATATTTCACTCTGGTCACACCAGCGGGAAAAATCCCGCATTAGATACATCATTGAAAGATATAGGATTACTCCCAACAGGGTAAAACCTAAACAGGAAGAAAATCAAAAAAAGTCTATATTTCACTTTGCCCGCGCCGCTAAAGTCACTGATAATGCGCCGCGTTCATGTCCTCAAAATGGCGTAACGTCCTATGCTACATTTATTTGCCGGTCTGGATTTACATACCGGACTATTATTATTGCTTGCTTTAGCTTTTGTACTGTTTTACGAAGCGATTAACGGTTTCCATGATACCGCAAACGCGGTGGCTACGGTTATCTACACTCGCGCAATGCGCTCGCAGCTTGCTGTGGCGATGGCGGCGCTCTTCAACTTCTTCGGCGTTCTGCTGGGCGGTCTCAGCGTAGCCTATGCCATTGTGCATATGCTGCCCACCGATCTGCTGCTTAACATGGGTTCCGCACATGGCCTCGCCATGGTGTTCTCTATGCTGCTGGCGGCGATCATCTGGAACCTCGGCACCTGGTATTTCGGCCTCCCGGCCTCCAGTTCTCACACCCTGATTGGCGCCATCATCGGTATTGGTTTAACCAATGCGCTGATGACCGGTACTTCAGTGGTTGATGCGCTGAATATCCCGAAAGTCATCGGCATTTTTGCTTCGCTTATCATCTCGCCGATCGTCGGTCTGGTGATTGCGGGCGGCCTGATTTTCATTCTCCGTCGCTACTGGAGCGGTACCAAAAAACGCGCGCGTATCCACCTGACCCCCGCAGAACGTGAAAAGAAAGACGGTAAGAAAAAACCGCCGTTCTGGACCCGTATCGCCCTGATCCTGTCCGCTATCGGCGTGTCGTTCTCCCACGGCGCCAACGATGGGCAGAAAGGCATTGGTCTGGTGATGCTGGTGCTGATTGGCGTCGCCCCGGCGGGCTTCGTGGTGAATATGAACGCCTCCGGTTACGAAATCACTCGTACCCGCGACGCGGTCAACAACGTGGAAACCTTCTTTCAGCAGCGCCCTGACCTGCTGAAGAAAGCCACCGGTGTTGACCAGTTGGTTCCGTCTCCGGATACCAATACCGCGGCCAACGGTGAGTTTCATTGCCATCCAGCAAATACTATCAACGCGCTTGACCGCGTGAAGACTATGCTGACCGGCGTTGAAACCTACGATTCACTGTCACCGGATCAGCGCGGTCAGCTGCGTCGCATTATGCTCTGCATCTCCGACACCACTGATAAAGTGGCGAAGCTGCCGGACGTCAGCGCTGACGACCAGCGTCTGCTGAAGAAACTGAAAACCGATATGCTGAGCACCATCGAGTACGCGCCAATCTGGATTATTATGGCGGTCGCGCTGGCGTTAGGTATCGGCACCATGATCGGCTGGCGCCGCGTGGCGACCACCATCGGTGAGAAGATTGGTAAGAAGGGCATGACCTACGCTCAGGGGATGTCGGCACAGATGACCGCGGCGGTTTCTATCGGCCTGGCGAGCTACACCGGAATGCCGGTTTCCACCACCCACGTGCTCTCCTCCTCGGTAGCGGGGACAATGCTGGTGGATGGCGGTGGTCTGCAGAAAAAGACCGTGACCAGCATCCTGATGGCCTGGGTGTTGACCCTTCCGGCAGCGATTATCCTTTCAGGCGTCCTTTACTGGCTCTCCCTGAAACTGATTTAAACGTCATTCGATCAAAACGGGTCAGCTTGCTGGCCCGTTTTTTTATCCCGAAGATGTCGTTAGTGCCAGATCATCAGCGCAATCAGGCTCACCACCACCAGACCGCACAGCGCGCTGGTCAGGATAAACTGACGACGGACACGTTCGCAGCGACGAATAAATTCATCATCGTGATGGTCACGGTAACGCTGGGCGTAGATATACCAGACCAGCCGCATCTGTTTGCTGGGCTGCCCATGCGAGGTAAAAAAGCCGCCGCCATCAACATACTGATAGAGCAAGGGATCGCAACCACGTAGCACCACCAATAATGCACGCAACGATGAGAAGTAGCGTGCCATATTCACCACACAAACGACACACAGGGCCCAAAACAGCGCAATAGTGCTGATCATACCTCCTCCCCGGCGACCCGCCCACGGAGAAATCCTCCGCGGCTACCGCTCCCCAAATAACCCACGACGATACCGTAAAGAGTGCGATTCCGATCACATTTATTTTTCCGACCGGCTCATTAAATAGTGTAGGAGATCCATTAATTTTTTTACCACAAGGTTATTCGTTATCAATACGTAAGACGGATAAATTTGTTTAACTTTTAGGTGAACCCAGTGCATTGACGGAGTGCGGGGGGCGCTATAAGGTAGGAAATATCTTCTACAATGAAGTCCTTAAAGGCTACCCTCCCGCGAATGTAGCACGCAGGACGCGGGCGAAACGGCAGCGCCAGCTGTCAGGTCCAATGGTCATCGACAAACTTATGGAAGGAGTAACACTATGGCTTACAAACATATTCTTATTGCAGTAGACCTGTCCCCGGAGAGTAAAGTACTGGTTGAAAAAGCCGTTTCTATGGCCCGCCCGTATAACGCAAAAGTGTCCCTGATCCACGTGGATGTGAATTACTCCGACCTCTACACCGGGCTGATTGACGTTAACCTCGGCGACATGCAAAAACGCATCTCCGAAGAGACCCATCACGCGCTGACCGAGCTCTCCACCAACGCGGGCTACCCGATCACCGAGACCCTGAGCGGCAGCGGCGACCTCGGCCAGGTGCTGGTCGATGCGATTAAAAAATATGATATGGATCTGGTGGTCTGCGGCCACCATCAGGACTTCTGGAGCAAGCTGATGTCTTCTGCCCGCCAGCTGATCAACACCGTCCATGTCGACATGCTGATCGTCCCGCTGCGCGACGAAGAAGACGAATAACCGTCCCGTTTTATCCGCGTAAGACGCCCGCCGATGCGGGCGTCTTTATTTTCGCTTTCCCCTCACCGCATGGCAGAGATTAAAGCCATAAAATCGCCATTCAATTAGTGTGATCAACCAGTTATTCGCCAAAACATCTATATAATAATCTATTCACTAAGCCAATAACCGCAGCATGGCGAGTTATCAGACATTTTCGGCGCGTTCTGGCATACGCGTTCATACTTTTTGGGAAAGTAAAACAAGGCGAAGGAATATGAATACTACTGCACCTACGGGCTTGCTGCAGCAACCTCGTCCGTTCTTCATGATCTTCTTTGTGGAGCTCTGGGAACGTTTTGGCTATTACGGCGTTCAGGGGATCCTGGCGGTCTTCTTTGTTAAACAGCTGGGCTTCTCTCAGGAACAGGCCTTTATCACCTTCGGCGCCTTCGCGGCGCTGGTTTACGGGCTGATCTCCATCGGCGGCTACGTGGGCGACCATCTGCTGGGGACCAAACGCACGCTGGTGCTTGGCGCCATTGTGCTGGCGATCGGCTACTTTATGACCGGGATGTCGCTGCTGAAACCGCAGCTGATCTTTATCGCTCTCGGCACCATCGCCGTCGGCAACGGTTTGTTTAAAGCCAACCCGGCGAGCCTGTTGTCAAAATGCTATCCGCCTAAAGACGCCCGTCTCGACGGGGCGTTTACCCTGTTTTATATGTCGATAAACATCGGTTCACTGCTGTCGCTCTCGCTGGCGCCGGTGATCGCCGAAAAGTTTGGCTATGCCGTGACCTATAACCTGTGCGGCGCGGGGCTGATTATCGCGCTGCTGGTCTACTTCGCCTGCCGCGGGATGGTGAAAGATATTGGCTCCGAGCCGGATCATCACCCCCTCAGCCTGCGCAATCTGGCGCTGGTGCTGGCCGGGACGGTGGTAATGATTTTTCTCTGCGCCTGGCTGATGCATAACGTGATGGTCGCCAACCTGGTGCTGATTGTCCTGTCGATCGTGGTCATTGCGTTCTTTTTCCGCGAAGCGTTTCGCCTTGATAAAACCGGGCGCAACAAAATGTTCGTCGCCTTTATCCTGATGATCGAGGCGGTGTTGTTCTACATTCTGTATGCCCAGATGCCGACCTCGCTAAACTTCTTCGCCATCAACAACGTCCATCATGAGATCCTGGGCTTTACCATCAATCCGGTCAGCTTCCAGGCGCTCAATCCCTTCTGGGTGGTGGTTGCCAGTCCGGTGCTGGCGGCGATCTACACCCATCTCGGTCACAAAGGGAAAGACCTGACCATGCCGGTGAAGTTTACCCTCGGGATGTTGCTCTGCGCGCTGGGCTTCCTGACCGCCGCAGCCGCCGGAATGTGGTTTGCCGACGCCCAGGGATTAACCTCGCCGTGGTTTATTGTGCTGGTCTATCTGTTCCAGAGCCTGGGCGAACTGCTGATCAGCGCCCTGGGGCTGGCGATGGTTGCCGCGCTGGTGCCGCAGCATCTGATGGGCTTTATTCTGGGGATGTGGTTTCTGACCCAGGCCGCCGCGTTCCTGCTGGGCGGCTATGTGGCGACCTTTACCGCGTTGCCGGAAAACATCACCGATCCGCTGCAGACCTTGCCGGTCTATACCAATGTGTTCAGTAAAATTGGCCTGGTGACGCTGGGCGTCACGGTGGTGATGGCGCTAATGGTGCCGTGGCTGAACCGGATGATTAATACCCCGGCCAGCGCCGAGTAACCGTTTAAGACGGCCGATCCGCGCTGGCGCCGTTTGTTCAGATATTGCGGTTCCCGGCTTACGCTACACTGAGCCGGGCGACAATTCGGTAGCCCGGATAAGGCGCGTTGCGCCGCTATCCGGGAGATACCACCACGGCGTAATATTACTCCGGCGTACCGGCGTAAATATCAAACCGATGCCCTTTGGTCACCACCGCGTTCGGCGTGGCGACCTCCGCCAGCGGCGGCGCATAATCCGGGCGCTTCACCACCACCCGTTTGGTCGCCAGCTGGCGCGCCGGGGCCAGCAGGCCATCGGCGTCTAAATCGGGCCCCACCAGCGACTGAAAGACGCGCATCTCTTTCTTCACCAGCGCGCTTTTCTGCTTATGCGGGAACATTGGATCGAGGTACACCACCTGCGGACGCGGGGTGATATCGGTCAGCGCCGTCAGGCTGGAGGCGTGGATCAGCTGCAGCCGCTCCTCCAGCCAGCCGCCAATTTCCGCATCGGCATAGCCGCGCGCCAGGCCATCGTCGAGCAGCGCGGCGACCACCGGATTACGCTCCAGCATTCGCACGCGGCAACCGACCGACGCCAGCACGAAGGCATCGCGTCCCAGCCCGGCGGTGGCGTCGACGACATCCGGCAGGTAATCACCTTTAATACCCACCGCTTTGGCGACCGCTTCACCGCGGCCGCCGCCAAACTTGCGACGGTGGGCCATCGCCCCGCCGACAAAGTCGACGAAGATGCCGCCAAGTTTGGGCTCATCGCGCTTACGCAGCTCCAGATGCTCCGTCGTCAGCACCAGCGCCATCGGGTTATCTTCATCCTGCTCCAGCCCCCAGCGGGCGGCTAAAACAGATAAGGCGCCGTCTCCGGCGCCTGTTTCATCAATTAAGCAGATCTTCACCGCAGACTTAACCCTTGATCCCGTAGTGCTCCAGCATCGCGTCCAGCTGCGGCTCACGGCCGCGGAAGCGTTTGAACAGCACCATCGGCTCTTCGGAACCGCCGCGGCTCAGGATATTGTCGAGGAACGACTGACCGGTTTCGCGGTTGAAAATCCCCTCTTCTTCGAAGCGTGAGAAGGCGTCTGCCGCCAGCACGTCGGCCCACAGGTAGCTGTAGTAACCTGCCGCATAGCCGCCGGCGAAGATGTGGCTGAACGCATGCGGGAAACGGCCCCAGGTCGGGCCCGGCACCACAGCGACCTGCTTTTTAATCTCGGCCAGGGTCTCAAGAATTTTCGCCCCCTGCTCCGGCTTGTATTCCGCATGCAGGCGGAAATCGAACAGGCCGAACTCCAGCTGGCGCAGAATAAACATCGCCGCCTGGTAGTTTTTCGCCGCCAGCATTTTCTCCAGCAGCTCCTGCGGCAGCGGTTCACCGGTTTCATAATGACCGGAGATAAACGCCAGCGCTTCCGGCTCCCAGCACCAGTTTTCCATAAACTGGCTCGGCAGTTCGACTGCATCCCACGGCACCCCGCTGATGCCGGAAACGCCGGCGGTATCAATGCGGGTCAGCATGTGGTGCAGACCGTGGCCGAACTCGTGGAACAGGGTAATCACTTCGTCGTGGGTGAACAGCGCCGGTTTGCCGTTGACCGGGCGGTTGAAGTTACAGGTCAGGTAGGCGACCGGCTTCTGCAGGGAACCATCCAGTTTACGCATCTGGCCGACACAGTCGTCCATCCACGCCCCGCCGCGTTTATGTTCGCGGGCATACAGGTCAAGATAGAAGCTGCCGCGCAGCTCGTTGTGTTCGTCATACAGCTCGAAGAAGCGCACTTCCGGATGCCACACATCGACATCGGTACGCTCTTTAGCGGTAATGCCGTAAATGCGCTTAACCACTTCGAACAGGCCGTTAACGGCTTTGTTTTCCGGGAAATAGGGGCGGAGCTGCTCATCGCTGATGCTGTAGAGGTGCTGCTTCTGTTTTTCGCTGTAGTAGGCAATGTCCCACGGCTGCAGTTCATCAACGCCAAACTCGGCTTTGGCGAAGGCACGCAGCTGGGCCAGCTCTTTTTCGCCCTGCGGACGGGCGCGTTTTGCCAGGTCGGTGAGGAAGTCGAGCACCTGCTGTGGATCCTCCGCCATTTTGGTGGCGAGGGATTTAAAGGCATAGCTGTCAAAGCCCAGCAGCTGCGCCAGCTCATGGCGCAGAGCGAGGATCTCCGCCATCACCGGGCTGTTATCCCATTTACCGGCGTTCGGCCCCTGATCGGAGGCACGCGTGGAGTAGGCGCGGTACATCTCTTCGCGCAGCGCCTGGTTGTCGCAGTAGGTCATCACCGGCAGGTAGCTCGGGATATCCAGGGTCAGCAGATACCCTTCCTGCTCTTTCGCCTGGGCCTGAGCCTGAGCGGCAGCCAGCGCGCTTTCCGGCATACCGGCCAGATCGGCGACGTCGGTCACCAGCTTGTTCCAGCCCATGGTGGCGTCGAGGACGTTGTTGCTGTACTGGTTACCCAGCTCAGAGAGGCGCGAGGCGATTTCACCGTAGCGTTTCTGCGCCTCCGGCGGCAGGCCAATACCGGATAATTCAAAATCGCGCAGCGCGTTGTCGACCGCTTTTTTCTGTGCGGTATTCAGCGTGGCGTAGTTATCGCCATCGCGCAGGTCACGGTAGGCTTTATACAGCCCTTCATGCTGGCCAACCCAGGTACTGTACTCGGAGAGCAGCGGCAGGGTCTGTTCGTAAGCTTCGCGCAGTTCCGGGCTGTTTTTTACCGAATTCAGATGGCTGACTGGCGAGAAGATGCGTCCCAGCACATCGTCCACTTCCGCCAGCGGCTGGCAAAGATTTTCCCAGCTATACGGCGCGCCGTGCGCCACCGCGCTTTCCACCGCGGCCCGGCAATCATCCAGCGCTTTGGTGACCGCAGGGACCACGTGTTCCGGTTTGATCGCAGAAAAAGGCGGCAGGGAAAAAGGCGTCAGTAATGGATTGGTCATATGCGCTGTCCTGTTGAAAAGGGTGAATGAAGCGCGCGTCCGGCGCTTATGCATGAGATCTAGAATGGGGGATAGTTGGGGGAATTTCAATGACGGGCGGTGCGTCATCCTGGGTATTACTGCGATAAGTCCGCCCGTTGCGGGAAAAGGCCGACACGCGGTGCAGCGTGCCGGAAACCGCATTAATGCCTTTTTTGCGCCATCTCCCAGGCCGCCGACAGATTCAACCGCTGCCAGAACTGTTGTTCGGGGGTGGTGCCGGAAAGGGGGTAACCCGCCGGCAGCGCGGTGTTGACCATCAACGCCCGACGCTGGGCCGCTGACAGTTGCGGCAGGGCAGCCTCCAGCAGCACTTCCGCCCCCTCAGGCACCTGCAGACGCGGCTGCGGCCCCTTCTGCTGCGGCAGGTCGTAGGTCATGGTGAAACGAGAGAAATCACGCATCGCCGGATCGCGCCAGGGATCGTCTTTCACGCTGCTCTTCGCGCACTCAGCAAGCGATGTGCCGCAGGCTTTCGCCAGCGCGGCGCGCAGCTGATCGCGGGCTTCGTTAAATAATACCCGGTAGTGCGGATCGTTAAGATAGTGGGCCACGTTGCGCTCGGCCACCATCCGCGAGCCGATCACGTCCAGCGGATAGTGGACGCCCAGCACGATGCGCGAGTAGCCATAGCGGGCGCCGCGGGTTACCAGCGCGTCGTAGCGCTCCGGGATCATCGCCGCCAGCAGCAGCGCATCAGTATAGCCGGTGTTGGTGTGGCCGCTGGGGAACGAGCCGCCGTCGGCGGTATAGGGCTGGTTATCCTTCACCACCACGTCGTCCGGCACCAGGTGAATGGTGTTGCCCTGAACCAGAAACGGCCGCGGATTGTTGAAGTGCTTTTTCGCCTCGCCGGTGCTGACTTCCGAGGCTTTGATCAATGCTGCCGCTTTCCCCAGCGCGCCCTGGTCATAGGCGGTCAGAAACGCTTTGCCCAGCCGCGGCCCCAGCGCATCGCTGAGGAAGTAGAGGTAGCTAATCCCTTCCGCATCTACCAGTGCCTGACGGCGTGTCGTCTGCACGGCATCGCGATTGATGCTAGTCACCGTCGCCAGATTCTGCTTCACGACGGTCTCCGGCAGGGTGCTGAACGCCGACAACAGCGCAATACCCGCCTGCTGGTTGGCCCGGGTCTGGAAGTCATAGCCGCTGGCCTTCAGCCAGGCGGTATCGGCCTGAGTTTTGTTTTGTTTCGTGTGCGCCAGCCGATCGCGGGTCAGCGTGGCGGCATCCCCCTGCAGAGCGTGACGTAGCTGCGTCAGCCCCTGTTGCTCAAGATCGTCATACGCCTGGCTGGAGGCAGCCGGCGTCACGCTATTGGCGAGGGCCGCCGCCCTGTCCAGCGGGATGTCTTTGGCCAGAACCGGTTGCGCCAGCAGCAGCGCGACGGCCAGCAGTGAGAGTTGCCTTTTCATTATTTTTCCTTTTATTCAGATAATTACCTTGCCTGCACCCGACGCTAGCGCGGCCGTTTGACGTTTTTATGACAGCGTTATGTTTTGCAACGCTTTTGGCAGAAATGAAACAGCGCGGCGGCGCAGCGGTAATCTCGGCCGATCTGCGGTAAACTATCGGTTAACTTGTTTACTTCCCGGAATCTCTGTATCCATGCTCAGTTATCGCCACAGCTTTCACGCAGGCAACCACGCCGACGTCCTCAAACACACCGTTCAGAGCCTGATCATCGAAGCGCTGAAAGAGAAAGAAAAACCGTTTCTCTACCTGGACACCCACGCTGGCGCGGGCCGCTATCAGCTGAGCGGCGAGCACGCCGAGCGTACGGGCGAGTATCTCGAAGGCATCGCCCGCATCTGGCAGCAGGACGACCTGCCGGCAGAGCTGGAGCCGTATATTTCCGTGGTCGAACACTTCAACCGTAATGGCCAGCTGCGCTACTATCCGGGCTCTCCGCTGATCGCCCGCCAGCTGCTGCGCGAGCAGGACAGCCTGCAGATGACCGAGCTGCACCCGAGCGACTTCCCGCTGCTGCGCGCCGAGTTCCAGAAAGACAGCCGCGCGCGCGTCGATAAAGCCGATGGCTACCAGCAGCTGAAAGCCAAGCTGCCGCCGGTATCGCGCCGCGGTTTGATTCTGATCGACCCGCCGTACGAAATTAAAACCGACTATCAGGCGGTGGTGACCGGGATCCACGAAGGCTACAAACGCTTCGCCACCGGCACCTACGCCCTGTGGTATCCGGTCGTGCTGCGCGCACAGATCAAACGCATGATCAAAGAGTTAGAAGCCACCGGCATTCGCAAAATTCTGCAAATCGAGCTGGCGGTGCGTCCGGACAGCGACCAGCGCGGCATGACCGCCTCCGGGATGATCGTCATCAACCCGCCGTGGAAGCTGGAGCAGCAGATGAACAATGTGCTGCCGTGGTTGCACAGCAAGCTGGTTCCGGCCGGCACCGGCCACGCCACCGTCAGTTGGATCGTACCGGAGTAATCGCAACCATCGGTGGAACCTTTTAAGCCTCGCGCTACAATCGCGGCAATCAACGATTAAGGACATATGGGCATGAGCAAACATTATGATTACCTCGCCATCGGCGGCGGTAGCGGCGGTATCGCCTCGATTAACCGCGCGGCCATGTACGGCCAGAAGTGCGCGCTGATTGAAGCCAAAGAACTGGGCGGCACCTGCGTCAACGTCGGCTGCGTGCCGAAAAAAGTAATGTGGCATGCGGCGCAGATCCGCGAAGCGATTCATCTTTACGGCCCGGACTACGGTTTCGATACCACCATCAACCATTTCGACTGGGAGAAGCTGGTCGCCAGCCGTAGCGCCTACATCGACCGCATCCATACCTCCTACGACAACGTACTGGGTAAGAACAACGTCGACGTGATCAAAGGCTTCGCGCGCTTTGTCGATGCCCATACCGTGGAAGTGAACGGCGAGACGATCACCGCTGACCATATCCTGATCGCCACCGGCGGCCGGCCGAGCCACCCGAATATTCCGGGTGTGGAATACGGTATTGATTCCGACGGTTTCTTTGAACTGCCGGCGCTGCCGAAGCGCGTGGCGGTGGTCGGCGCGGGCTATATCGCCGTTGAGCTGGCGGGGGTGATTAACGGCCTCGGCGCCGAAACGCACCTGTTCGTGCGTAAACACGCGCCGCTGCGCAGCTT